>CAYUTT010000043.1:3540-10082 GCA_964447575.1 uncultured Methyloceanibacter sp. | reverse complement strand
TATCAGGGCGGCGAAGCATGTCATCAGGCGCAGCCACGCTCGACCTCTTTCGCAATCGTGTCGGCGGGTTTGCAACGCCGTTCTCGATCGAGCTTCCCAGCGGGGAGCGACACAAATTCGGCCAAGGCGAGGCGGAGTTTCATGTGGGCCTTCGCAACGAGCGAGCGCTCCGGTCGCTATGCACTCTTGATGAGGGCAACATCGCCGAGGCTTACCTGCAAGGCGACATCGACCTCGAAGGAGACATGCTGAAGCCCTTCGGCTTACGGGCGCTTCTCGACGACCGCCACCCGCTGGTCGCAACCTGGCGCTTCCTCGAGCCTCTGATCTTCGGGCAGGTCTATACCAACGATCGGGCGATCTCCTCGCACTACAACGCCGACCCGAAGCTGTTCCTGAGCTTCCTCGATCCGATTTTCCCGGCCTACAGCCAGGGCGTTTACGCCTATGACGATGAGCCACTCTCGAAGGCGCTCGAACGGAAGTTCGACTGGGCCATAGAGCAATGCGAGCTTGGTCCAGGCAAGACGGTGCTCGAGATTGGTCCTGGTTGGGGCGCCTTCGCCGGGCACGCGCTGCAATCTGGCGTGCGCTTCACTGGCATCACCAACTCTGAAGTCTCGCAGTCCTATCTCCGGTCGAAGCTAGGCAATTTCGGCGACCAGTTCGACATCCTCCTGACCGACTTCTACGAGTACGAGTCGAAAGAGAAATTCGACGCTATCGTCATCATGGGCGTCATCGAACACCTGCCCGACTATAAGCGCGTGCTTAAGAAGGTTTACCATCTGTTGAAGCCCGGCGGCTTCGTGTTTCTCGACGGGAGCGCGACGCGGAAGAAATATGAGCTTTCGACCTTCATGGTCCGCCACATATATGCCGGCAACCATTCATGCCTCGTCCTCGACGACCTATTGCATGAGCTCGCCAAGACCGATCTCGAGCTGCTGCAGGTTCAGAACGACCGCTGGAGCTACTCCCTCACCTTCAAACAATGGGCGCTGAACCTCGAGGCCAATAAGAACTTTGTGCAGCGGACTTTCGGTGATTTCGAGTTCCGCAAGTTCAGGCTCTTTCTATGGGGTGGTGTATATGAGTTTTCCGCCCGCAATCGCGACTGCTATCGCCTTATGATCCGAAAACCGGTCCCCTAATGACAAAGGAGACGTCCGTTTATGTGCGAGAGTGAAAGTCAGTTTGAGCCTTGGAAAATGTCGGCTTGGTGCCAAGAACCGTCATTTCGGCAAGTTTCCACAGCCATGACTGCTCAAGTTCTCGCTTATGGCTCAGGACAAGGACCTTCCTCGGCTTGAGCGCGTCCCGTCGCCGCGGCATAGGCCATCCCGCAAGCGAGGTGGGTCTTTCCGATACCGCGAGCGGCATAAAGCATCGCAAGACCCTTTTGGGGCCCCCCTCGGGGTCTTGCACAACAATGGCCCGCTCGGCTTGCACATCGATCATGGCCTTGAGTGCCTCTGGAAGCTGTCGATGCCACTTGGCGATCTCTGGCCATATCGTGTCGCACCCTTTGGGCGACCCTTTGGGTTGCCGCTCTGGCCGGGCTTGAAGGGCCGTCCTCTTTGCTGCTTTCTCGCTGTTTTATCAGCGCTAGTAGGCGCGCGCTTTGGATGAGCACTACTCATATGTTGTCCCTCAACTGCCTTGGCCATGTCTCGACAATGTCCTGAGCTCGTGCGCACGCGAGTGCGCCGCTGAGCTGCATGCCTGGCGCTGGCTGTCCGCCTCTACTCGCTTATCGAAAGGTGATGAAGGGTGCTCAAAGGCACCCCCTGTAAAAGCGTGAGCGCCTTCGCAACCAATGAGCATCTTCGCTCTAGAAGTCTCTAGTTGCTGGCTAGTCCGCCCTGAATTCGCGGGCTATCACGCTCTAGGGCCGTTCGAGCGAGGAAGGCAACGGGGCAACTTTTTACGGTTCCCGGTCGTGTCGAAGATTGCATAAACTAAAAGCTGATCTTGGGCGGTACGCAAGGCAGGGGAAAACCGCCCGTTTCATGGGCGGGGGACGCATGGCATTACCCAGATTTCAGCTCAGCTACAACGAGAAGACCAAGAAGTGGGAGCTGAAGACGCGGAATTTTTCGCAGGTCAGCGGTAGCGTCGCACTGGCGTGGAATCCCGCTTCACCCCACTGAGCAGACGTTCGCCAATGAAATTGGAGGGTCTGAATCGTGCCAGAAGCGAACATTCCCTAGATAAATGGCGCGAGCGCTTCGGGGAATTCGGCGATATATCGTCGGAACCAAACCGAGTAGCACTCTGGGCGATAGGCCACGTCGGCGATGATTGTCGCAACGGTTTCCCAGCGCCAATCTTCGACCTCACTGGGACTAGGCCTCGGCATGCCGTCGAACCGCCCGCCAAAGACGTGAACAAATTCGTTCTCGACCAAGTCATTTGATACCGCAGCGCGATAGCGAGTGCGGAAGAGTGGCGTCAGCGGACAGTCGAAACCCATCTCTTCCATCAATCGCCGAGAGGCAGCGGCGGAGACGGCTTCGCCGAGCCTTGGATGACCGCAGCACGTGTTGGTCCAAAGACCGCCCGAGTGGTATTTCGAAAGCGCCCGCTTTTGTAGGAGGAGACGTCCCTCGCTGTCGCGGATTGACACTGAGAAGGCGCGGTGGAGCGTTCCGCGCCGATGTGCTTCCATCTTGTTCAGCACGCCGACACAGGTGTCCGTGCTGTCAACGAGCACAACAAACTCATGGTCATTTGGGGCCATGACGGTCCTCTAGTTTGCGGTCAGGCTCGCAACCCATGCAGCCCCGAGGATCGTGGCGATGACCGCGCTGAGATACCAACCGCGTCGGAGGCTCGCGGCGGAACGGGTCAGCAGGCGATCGAAGATCATGAGCATCAACAGCGCACTCGCAAGCAGGATGCCAGGTAAGAGATAGGTCTGATCGATGCCGAGGAGGCTTGGCGTGAGTGCAAGAAGGATGATCGTCGCGCCGAAGCATGACCACACGACGAGCAACGAACCTTTGAGCCCCAGACGGTGCGCAATGCCTTGTAAGCCGTATAGCGTATCGCCTTCAAGATCCGGGACGGTGTTGGCGACGTTGAGGGCCAGCGACATGAGCGCACCGAGGGGGAAGCTGAACAGGACCATTGGCGTGAACGCATCGGCTGCCACGAACGCCCACACGGGCAGCGCCGGAATGAAGACTCCATACGGGACCCAGCTCCAGACGGTCCCCTTCGTCCAGAGATTATAGGCCATGCCCGCGGCGAGCACAGTCAGCGCAACACACAGCGTTGGCCAGTTGAACGAGAGCGACAGGAGCGCGCCGGCGGCCGCGGCAAGGCCCGAGACCAGCAGCGCGCCCCAGGGAGCGATGTCGCCGCGGACGATCGGCTTGTCGGGTCTTGTCTTCGTATCGAGGTCGATGTCGCAAAAGTCGTTCATGCTCCCGATCGAGGCATGGATCGAAAGGACCGAGAAGAACATGGCGGCCACGGAGAGACCCTGAACGACGTCCGTCACCATGAGGTAGAACCCGGTCCCCGCCAGGGCATTGACCAGCGCGGGGAACGGATGGATGACGAAAAAGAGCCCTCTGAGAACGGCCAATGGCCTGGGCAGATCGTCCGAAGTTGAAAGCGTTGGGGTCATGATGGCCGCCCTCACCCAATCGTGAAGCCCGCGCCGCCCGCCACCACTACGCCTCCCTATTGCATCGGCAAGGCTTGGCGTAAAGTTGCCCTCGTCGGATTCATCGATCGAATGTGCGCAATATCGGCCCGCCAATACACCCCCAGCGGTCGGCCGGGCGGAGGATGTATCGATGAGCAGTATCGTCTCGGTAGGCACTGCCGTCCCGCCGTATCTGATGCACCAGGAGGAGGCTTGTCGGCTGGCCGGCGAGCATTTCAACGGCGCCATCGAGAACCTCCCCAAATACCTGCAGGTGTTCGAGAACGCACTGGTGAATGAACGATACTTCTGCGTCGAGGCGGACTGGTTCCGCCGCGCGCACAGTCTTGGAGCCAAGAACCGCCTCTATTTGGAATGGGCCGAGAAGCTGTCTCTCGCCGCCATCGAGAAGTGTCTTGATGGCGCCGGCGTAGACCGCGAGGCGATCGACTATCTGGTCTTCGTCTCATCGAGCGGGATCGCCACGCCGAGCCTCGACGTCGCGCTCGTCAACAAGCTCGGTCTCAGGTCCGGCATCCGACGTTTACCACTGTTCGGCTTGGGGTGCGCTGGCGGCGCCGCAGGCCTCGCGCTCGGCAATGCGCTCACAGCCGACCGGACCAACGCGAACGTTCTACTCGTGGCCGTCGAACTCAACTCGCTGACCTTTCAGCCCGACGACATGACCAAGGCGAACCTTGTCGCCACCAGCCTGTTCGGCGACGGTGCGGCCGCCGTGCTGCTCAGCGGAGAGTCGGGCGGTCCGATCAACATCCTCAACAGCGTAAGCCTGCTGAGGCGGCAGACGGATCACCTGATGGGATGGGACTTCGTCGACACCGGCTTCCGCGTCGTCTTCTCGCGCGAAGTTCCGCAAACCATCAGGGACATGATGCCGGAAGCGGTGGGCGGCGTCATCGATGGCCGCAACATCGGCGTGGACGACATCGACTGCTTCATCTTTCATCCGGGCGGCAAGCGCATCCTCGAAGCCTATCAGAGGGTTCTCGGCCTTGGCCCTGAAGATTTTGCATCGAGTTATGGCGTGCTCGAACACTATGGCAACATGTCGAGCGCGAGCGTGCTGTTCGTGCTCGACGACCAACTGCGAAGAGTCAGCCATTGCGCGGGTGACTATGGGCTCCTCGCCGCTTTCGGCCCGGGTTTTTCGGCAGAAACCACTTTGGTACAATGGACGTGAAGGCCAAGGCTCGTCGTCATGTGGGACTCGTGCCGACAACGACAGGCTACTCGTTCCTTCGCGACTGGAACCGCACTTGGCATGAAACCAAATCGCAACCCTGCGACCCCAGCGCCGATGCCCAGTTTGGTAGGCAAGAGTGGAGAAGCCCGGCCTATGACCTCCATAGACCGGGCTTCTTATTGGCGCTTGATCTTGCTCAAGGCTGAAAACGGGGCGCTACGGCATTGTTGTCATTGGGAGCGGTCCTGGGGCTCCAACCGAACGATGGGGGGCAGTGATCGCTCCGATTGGCCGCCTCTTCGAACCTTCGTGCTGTTGCGGTGTTAAGGGAATGACGGGGGCTTTTTGAGAGCCCTTCGATGACAACGACACGTACATACCGCTATCGGGGATACGAAATCGTCCCCACGCGCCAATGGGCGAACTGGTGTGTCAGCATCTACTCCACGCGAGCTGACTTACCTCTTATGACGCGATCTACTCTGCGGACTTTAGCCTCACGGAAGGAAGAAGCTGTCTCCGAGGCCCGGCAGAGCATTGATCGCTTTCTGGCGCGTCTGGATAATAGGCCCGCGACCTAACGGTTCGGATGCCGGTTGGCGGTCGAAGTCCGTATTGGGACTGCGGAAATAGCGGATTGATGCCGTCGGCGTAGATGTGATTCCAGCTCCCAAAACGGGAACTTCGAATCATGCGCTATGAACTCAGTGACGATGAATGGAGCGTCATCAAGCCGATGCTCCCGAACAAGCCACGCGGGGATTGCCTCGATGAACGAAAGTAGCGCCACCTGTCCCCGCTGCAAGCGACCGCTTATTGAGATTGACCATTACGGCGAGCGGCGCGCGGCGCATTGAATGTTGCTAAACTGCCGGAACTTCCACGTTCACGGGAGTAAGTCTCATGCACGGAACAATAACGGTCGCGGTTGCACTGGGTCTTCTGGCGCTGAGCAACCATGCTTTGGCCGCCTCGCCTGAAGTAGAGGACATCTGTTTCAATAAGGCGTCACAAAGGTCGTTCAATGGTCGAGGTGAGCGGGAACAGTTCATGGCGAACTGCATTGCTGACCTTACAGCAGCGCCTGCAAAGAAGCGTGGCCAATACAAAAAGCGCCGATACAAAAAGCGCCAGTAGGGCGTGAACTCATAAATACGCTCGTCCACGGCTTGCCAGAGTCCGCTTTGGAGCCGTGAGCGGCCTTCCTTCGCGGCGGCTGGCGCTTCCGAGTCGCAATTCCAGACCTGGGCACTTGGAGACGAGAAAGTCTCAAAGGCGATCGTCCTGAAATCAGGCCTCGGGCCAGGGTAGCAGCACGATCTTACCGCCGAGCCCGCCAGCATCGATGCGGGTGTGGACCTCGCTGGCGGCCGCGAGAGGCAGACGATCGATCACTACCGGATGGATGGCGCCGTCGCGAAGTAGGTCGAACAGTGTGACCATGTCGGCCTTGAAGTCTTCAGGGTGCGCTGATCGGCGTGAAGTGATGTTGTAGAACACGGCATGACGGCCGCCGAACAGACCGCTCAGTCCATTCCACAGTTTGAGCCGCGCCAAACCGAGCGCCGCTGACGCCAAGCCTGCGCCGCCAATCGCCATTGTCTGGGCACCGTAGCCGACGAGCAGGCCGCCGGGTGCGAGGCAAGCGAAAGACCGCGCGAAATGCGCGCCGCCAATCGC
>CAYUTT010000043.1:0-3440 GCA_964447575.1 uncultured Methyloceanibacter sp. | reverse complement strand
ACGCCATCGGGGACCGGCACGAGAAAGCGCGCGGGGCGGATGGCATACTGTGCGTAGCCACCGACGACACAGAGATCAGCAACCAACGGTCCCGCGAGCTGGGCGGGCACGCCGGGTCCGGTCTCTTCGACGACGCCGACAAGGTCGTAACCCGGGGTGAAGGGCAGTGGTCCCTTAAAGTCTGGGTAGCGGCCGCGCCGGATAAACGTATCGGTGAAGCCGGTGCCAGCAGCGAGCACCTTGATACGAACCTCGCCAGGACCAGGGTCCGGAATTGTCGGTTGTTCCGCCAGTTCTAGGACCTCGGGGCCGCCGAACCGAGCGATACGAATGTGTTGCCACGCCATTTGGCGACTCGCCATTTCACAAGCCACTCATGATCATTTTTCCGATCGCCAACTCGCTCGGGAAATAGCCGCTGTGTTTGGGCAAGCCGTCGGGCATGTCCAGCACACGCCGGTGATAGAATATGTCCATCCGAACCGGCGGCAGCCGGGCCTCGGACTCGAAATTGCTGACAGGGATGAACATCACCTTGAAGGGCCCAACGCCCGCAACCTCCACAACCGGCTTGCCGCAGGTCCGACAGACCCCACGATAGAAGTTCGGCGGCGGACGGTATTTCTTGAATGAGATATTGCCGGCGTTTTTCAGCACGACATCCTTGGCGCGAACGGTGACTACATCCGCGAATGGTTTGGCGTTGAATGCCTGGCAGATCAGGCAGTGGCACCGGAACCTGGCTTTCGGCGACGTATGCACCTCGAACGAGCAAGCGCCGCACTCGCATGAGCCGCGTAGCGGCAACGACGTGTCGGTGATCATGTGCCGATGCTCCCGAGACGAAGCTGTCGGCACGGTTGAGCAGAGGCGCGGGGCGCAACGATCATGTCCGCTCTCGTGGACTAAGTAGACATGGGAGGCATCTGGCAGCGCTTCCACGTGGCAGCGGCACGAGGGCGTGTGATGCTGATGAGCTTTCCTCATGTGCAGTTTAACGGCAATAGCAGACCGTTCTATGGTCTCCTGTCCTTCCTGTCGCGGCCTGCACATTCGGGTAGTAGTTAACAGATCGCGCGGTGCGGCATTTGAGTTAGGCGCCAAAACGCGAAAGAGGCCTCAAGCTAAGCCAGGGCCTCTTCACCTTGCAACTTTCGAGTTGCCGTTACGCGACCTTCTTTGCCGCCATTTTCTCGCCGGGGCTATAGGCACTGCGCGCCAAGCCCACATACATCTCGGTCAGCTTCGTCACCTGAGCAATGTGATCGGCGTATGCCTTCTTTGCGTACTGGGACTGGATTTCGATTGCTTCCTCGACCGACGTCACACCGATCAACTTCTCAAAATTGGTAGTCGTGTTCTCGAACGCCTTCTTGAAGTAAGCCGCAAGCTCGGTGGCCATAGCCTGCCAGCCCTTGCTCGTCTCGCTATAAACGCGAACAGCGGCGTCGAAGCTCTCTTTGCTCACCTTCTGAAGATCGTCGGTCTTAAATTGCTCAGTCATGCGCATCTCCTGGTTCTTGTGATTAAGAAATGGGGCCCCGGCAGGGGAAGCCGGGGCCGGAGAGTAGGACTGCTACAGGAAAATAGTAGCGCGACCCGAACTAGACCAAAGTGGGCCCGTCTGCAAGTGACAGATTCATGTCGCACCGCGGGGTAGTACAGCCCGCTGCCGCTCGCTTGCCGAGCAACTGAAGACAATCAAGAAGCCCAGGTGATGGGGGACGCCAACGAAGCCCAGCTATGCCACCCTATTCTTCTTCAGGTCAGCCTCTTGTAGCTTGGCTCTGGCTAAGCCGAGGACATGCCGTGCTCGTTTCAGTAGGTGCATTGCTTCGCGCTCTTCTTTTAACTCTAAGTCGCTAGTGCTGTGGTCGGCGATGATCGTGTTGATTTCTGCGATGAGTTTGGGGATGCGAGTTCGCATGCACATCCTCCTCAGTCGGCAACATTCGTAGTTGTTAAGCCCCGGCATACATGCTTCGCGGCTATCATCGCGCCGCCCATGCATGAGGTTACCGTTTCTTGTCATAGTAGTCTGCGCCGTCAAGACCCGCCGAGTGGCCGATGTGGAAATCCTCGCTTTCCAAGCGTCGATCGCTCCTTTCATGTGCCTGCTTCGACTAGGCGCAAGGATGCAGGTCATGTCGGAGTTGTGAGGCTTCTTTTGTCGTCGCGATCGCTGACTGTGCTTAGAGAGCCCGCGTACCCTCCGCTTTCGGGACTTGAATCCCACCTAGTGCGACCTAGATTTCTTTTCAGGCGCAAGGGCCGGACCCGAACTGCGTTAGAGCACGTCCCGGCCTCCAACATACAGCCTGTTCAGAGGAGAGCCATTCTCCTCTCACGAAGCCCCGGAGAGACCACGGGGCTTCGGCTTTACAGGAGACCCGCTTTTCAGCGGCTTCACTCGAATCGTCTCGACGACCTGTAAAGCGTCGCCTGCGAGAACGTGTGATGAAGGGATGAGAGACTTCGTCACGGTTCGGCTTCACAACATTGGTGCGCACCATGATCTCTCGCACGAACACTGCTTCATCTTCCTCAAGACAAAGAAGACGGCAGTTACGGCCATCGAGGCGGCGCTGTCGCAGCTCTGCGGAGCCGAAGATGTCATCACACCGTTCCGCGAGGCGAGCGAGAGCGAGCGCCAGGGCAGGGGACAGAACTACCGCATCGACCACTCGGCGAAGCCGAAGCGTCCGCTGCTCAAGCGGCTCCTCCGTCGCCCCGAGCGCTACTACCACCACCCCTCTGTCGGCTTCTACGAGCACATGCCAGCGCGCACCGTCCGCGAGGACATCTGGCGCAGCTACTTCAAGTTCTCGTTGGAACTCGTGGGACCGGCAGGTATCGTGGTACTTCTACAAGACCAAGTCGAAGGACGAGCGACCGAGCTTCGAGAGCTTCATGTCGAGCAGGCGTCGCGCCTTCATCGACAACCACGACATCAACTTAATTGACGACAGGCTCGCCGTAGGATTTCGCGGGTAGGTATGAGCGCCTTAATGAAGACCTGAACGCCGCGCTTTCGGCTGAAGGCATTAAGCAGACACTGAGGGGTTCCGAGGGTCAACGTCACACCCGGCCTGGAGTAGCGCAACGCCTGCCGCAGCTACTACACGCGGAGGACCGAAGCTGTGGTGCGCGAGGGTTGCTAAATGTTGCCCCAGGTGTTGCCCCAAAACGGATGCGATGCGAGTTTGCAACACAGGTAATTGATTTTAGGTATTAAAAATGGTGGGCGGTACTGGACTCGAACCAGTGACCCCTGCGATATGAACACAGTGGTCGGGGGAAATTCGTGACCGCCCTGGGGTGCTTACTATGTGCTTACTAGTAGTATACGACGCACGCTCTGACCCCGGCTAACCGCATGTATTTATTGGTGACCCCGGCAGGATTCGAACCTGCGACCCTCAGATTAGGAATCTGATGCT
>CAYUTT010000042.1:0-10153 GCA_964447575.1 uncultured Methyloceanibacter sp. | reverse complement strand
AGATCGTGCACGCCACGCCGCGCACCGTGACCGTGGGCGACGTGAGCCTCTACCCCGCGCTCTACGGCTCGCGCTTCGCGGTGCAGTCGTCCGATGCCTTCGCGCAGTCGATCGGCTATCCGCGCTCGCCCATCGACGACCTGCTCGTGTTCCATTTCGTCATCGGCAAGACGGTGCCCGATATCTCGCGCAACGCCATCGCCAATCTCGGCTATGCCGAGTTCCGTTTCCTGGCTCCCGTCTATCCCGGCGACACCATCGCCTCCATTTCGGAGGTCATCGGCGTCAAGGAGAACTCCAACAAGAAGAGCGGGACGGTCTATGTGCGCTCCACGGGACGCAACCAGAAGGGCGAGGTCGTGCTGTCCTATGCCCGCTGGGTGATGGTCAACAAGCGCGACACGGACGCGCCGGCGCCCGATCCCGTGGTCCCGAAGCTTGCCGAGAGCATCGCGCCGGACTCCCTCGGCAAGGCGCTGCCGCCGCTCAAGCTCACCGTCTACGACTACGCGCTCGCGGGCTCGCCACGGCGTTTCGACGAGTACGCGGTCGGCGATAAGATCGACCATGTCGACGGCCAGACCATCGAGGAGGCGGAGCACCAGCTCGCGACGCGCCTCTTTCAGAACACCGCGCGCGTGCACTTCAATCAGCACGTCGAAGGCCAAGGCCGCTTTGGCCGCAGGCTCGTCTATGGCGGCCACATCATCTCGATCGCCCGCTCGCTGAGCTTCAACGGGCTGGCCAACGCCTTCCATGTGTTGGGGCTGAACGGCGCGCGCCACGTCGCGCCCTCCTTCGCCGGCGACACGATCTACGCCTGGAGCGAGGTGCTCGACAAAGCCGAGCTTCCCGGCCGCTCGGATCTCGGCGCGTTGCGCCTGCGCACCTTCGCCGTGAAGGACCGCAATTGCGCCGACTTCCCCGGGCTCGACGCAGGAGGAAAGCACGAGGAGGGCGTCGTCCTCGACATGGACTATTGGGTCGCCCTGCCCCGCTAGCTGCAACTTCGCTAGACTATGGGCGTTGCCTTGACGACAGGATCACGGACTGGAGGCGTATCATGAGTGTCAAAATCCTCTCGCTCGCAGCCGCACTAGGCGCCGGCCTGGCCTTTGCCGCGCCGGCCTTCGCCGCCGACAAGGCGTCCGCCGTCCTGAAGGACCCTGACGGCAAGGAGGTTGGCACGGTGACCTTGACGGCCGTGCCGACCGGCATCCTGCTCGATGCCGATCTGACAGCGCTGCCGCCCGGCGCCCACGCCTTCCACATCCACGAGACCGGGGCATGTGAGCCGCCCGACTTCAAATCGGCCGGCGGCCATTTCAACCCGGAAGAGGACGAGCACGGCCTCATGAACCAGGCGGGGCCGCATGCGGGCGATATGCCCAATATCCACGTCCCGGAGAACGGCAAGCTCCGCATCGAGGTGCTGAACCAGATGACGAATCTCCACGGCTTGCTCGCCGGGGACGGTACGGCCCTCGTCATCCATGAGGGGCCGGACGACTACAAATCCGACCCGGCCGGGCATGCCGGCGCCCGCATCGCCTGCGGCGTCATCGCCAAATAAGGACGCCATCCACCCCCTGTCCCAGCGTCCAAAGTAAACCTTCTGTCAAAGGTTTAGGACCCATCCTTGGGCTTGCGATTCGGTACGCTTGGGGGAGTTTGGCATGGCTTTCGAAGGCCCATTCGAGGGGATGCTGGGCGGCATCGCCTATGTTGTCGGCTCACATGTCTGGGAGTCGGTCGATGGAGGGCAGACTTGGATCCTGTCCAAATTCGAGGACGACGCATCGGCCTGCTACGAGATCGCAGCACCGGCCTAAGGCGCGCAACACAAGCCGTTTCCCGGCGGAAAGCGGCCAGGACAGCCACCACAGGGGCGGACCAAAGGAAGCAGGCCCCCTGATTGCCCCTGCCGGACGAGTGAGCTATGACAAAGCTCGTCTGGGCAACACGCGCTAACTACCAATGACAAACAAGCTCGAGGTGGAGCGGCCGCTCTCGCCGCACCTCCAAATCTATCGGCCGATGCTGACGATGATGATGTCGATCGCGCATCGTCTCACGGGCGCGGCCAACGCCGTCGGCTTTGCACTTCTGACCTGGTGGCTCGTCGCCATCAGCATCGGACCCGACGCCTACGCCACGGTCGACCAGTTCTTCTCCAGCATCGTCGGCAAATTGCTGCTCTTCCTGTTCACCTGGGCGTTGATCCACCACATGCTGGGCGGCATCCGCCATCTGATCTGGGATACCGGCGCGGCCCTCGACAAGACGAGCATAGAGGTCGCCGCCTGGCTCACCATCCTGTCCTCCATCGTGCTCACGGTCCTGATCTGGGTCGCGGGCTACGCCCTGATGGGAGCGAGCTGATGGCCACGCCCCTCAAGCGCGTTCGCGGGCTCGGAGCCGCCCATCGCGGCACGGAGAACTTCTGGCGCCAGCGGGTGACGGCCGTCGCCAACATCCCGCTCGTGATCTTCCTCGTGCTGTCCATCGTCAGCCATATCGGCGCGTCCTACGGCGAGGTGAAGACGTATCTCGCGCAGCCGATCGTCGCCATTCTGATGCTCGCCCTCATCCTTTCCGCCGCCCTCCATATGCGTATCGGTCTGAGGGAGATCGTCGAGGACTACGTTCACGGCGAGGGCGGCAAGGTGCTCGCCCTTCTCGCCATCACCTTCTTCGCGGGGCTCATAGGCATTACCTGCACCCTCGCCATCCTGAAAATCAGTCTCGGAAGCTGAAAGCGTAATGCCGCAAGACGCCACGCCACAGAACCCGCCGCACAACGCCGTTCAAGTCAACGGCCGCGCCTACCCCATCACCGACCACGCCTATGACGTCATCGTCGTCGGCGCCGGCGGCTCGGGTCTTCGCGCGGTGGTCGGCGCCAGCGAGGCGGGCCTGCGCACGGCCTGCATCTCCAAGGTGTTCCCCACGCGCTCCCATACCGTGGCGGCGCAAGGCGGCATCGCCGCGGCGCTCGGCAATATGGGTCCGGACGACTGGCGCTGGCACATGTACGACACGGTCAAGGGCTCTGACTGGCTCGGCGACCAGGACGCCATCGAATATCTCTGCCGCCACGCGCCGCAAGCGGTCTACGAGCTCGAACATTGGGGCGTGCCCTTCTCGCGCACCGACGACGGCAAGATCCTCCAGCGCGCCTTTGGCGGCATGACCATGGACTTCGGCAAGGGCCCGGCCAAGCGCACCTGCGCCGCCGCCGACCGCACCGGCCACGCCATGCTGCACACCATGTACGGCCAGGCGCTCCGCCAGTCGGCCGAGTTCTTCATCGAGTATTTTGCCATCGACCTCATCATGGACGACGAGGGCCGCTGCCGCGGCGTGGTCGCCTTGAACATGGCCGACGGCTCGATCCACCGCTTCCGCGGCCATCAAACGATCCTCGCCACCGGCGGCTACGGCCGCGCCTATTTTTCCTGCACGAGCGCGCATATCTGCACCGGCGACGGCAACGCCATGGTCTTGCGCGCCGGGCTTCCGCTTCAGGACATGGAGTTCGTGCAGTTCCACCCGACCGGCATCTACGGCGCCGGCGTGCTCATCACCGAAGGCGCGCGCGGCGAAGGGGGTTTCCTGCGCAACGCCGAGGGCGAGAAGTTCATGGAACGCTATGCGCCCTCCGCCAAGGACCTCGCCTCACGCGACGTGGTGTCCCGGGCCATCACTATCGAGATCCGCGAAGGCCGCGGCCATGGGCCCGAGAAGGACTACATGCATCTCCATCTCGATCACCTCGACGACAAGATGCTCGCGGAGCGGCTGCCGGGCATCACCGAGCTTGCGCGCATCTTCGGCGGTGTCGATGTGCGCAAGGAGCCGATACCGATCATTCCGACCTGCCACTACAACATGGGCGGCATTCCCACCAACATGCATGGCGAGGTCATCTCGCCACGGAACGGCGACGCCGACGCTGTCGTGCCCGGGCTTATGGCGCTCGGCGAGGCCGCTTGCGTGTCGGTGCATGGCGCCAATCGTCTCGGCTCCAACTCGCTGATCGATCTTGTCGTATTCGGCCGGGCCGCGGCGCTCCGCTGCGCCGATATCGTCGCCAAGGACAGCGCCATCCCCGAACTGCCCAAGGGCGCGGGCGAGGAGGCGATCGCGAGGCTCGACCGCTTCCGCTATGCCGACGGCGGCACGCCGACCGCAGAGCTCCGCCTGCGCATGCAGAAGACCATGCAGCGCGACTGCTCGGTATTCCGTACCAAGGAGGTGCTCGAGGAAGGCGTGAAGAACATCAAGCAGGTCTGGGACGATGCGGCGGACATCAAGGTCACCGACCGCTCGCTGATCTGGAACACGGACCTCATCGAGACGCTTGAGTTCGACAATTTGATCGCCCAATCGGCGGTGACGGTCCAGGGCGCGCTCGCCCGCGAGGAGTCGAGAGGCGCGCATGCCCGCGAGGACTTCCCCAAGCGCGACGACACGACCTGGATGAAGCATACGCTCTCTTATGCCGACTACGGCACCCACACGGTGAAGCTCGACTTCCGGCCCGTGCACAAATTCACGCTGTCGAACGAAATCTCCTATATCGTGCCCAAGGAACGCGTGTACTGATCGGGCAGGCGGGGCACGCGAGACGCCGCCACGCGCTCTAGCCCGGGACGCCTACGCCTCCGGCTTTCCCGCCAGCAGTTTCGCCAACACGTCCTGCACGGCAGCGAAATCGAACGGCTTCGGCAAGATCAGTGGATTTTCGAAACCCGCGCTGGGATCGCAGTCCCCGGCTCCCGTGGCAAACGCGAAGGGAACCCCGCGCTCCCGGAGCGCCCCGGCGATGGGGTAGGAGGTTTCCCCCCCAAGCCTGATGTCGAGGATTGCCCCGTCGAGGGCCGCATTGGCGGCGAGGTCGAGCCCGTCTCCCACTGATCCGGCCGGGCCTACGACCTCGCATCCGAGCTCGGTCAGCCAATCCTCGACCATCATGGAAATCAGCGGCTCGTCGTCGACAACCAGGATACGCGGCACTGCGGCAGACCCTCTGACAAAAGCTCTTGCCTAGGCTTGGACGAACGGCAAGTCTACCGGCGCCGCAGAGCAATAGCCAGCAGCCGATTCTGGGCTTTATACGAGGAAAAAGGGGGCTCCCTAGAGTGCCGGCGCGACTTCTCAAAGCGAGACGATTGCTGAGAGCCTCCCGGCTGCTGATTCCGATCGGGTTCAGCCTTGTCCTCATCGCCATCGTCGGCGTCGTCATCGGCCTGGTCCGCTCGCGGCAGGCGGAGACGCTGGTCCTGCACACCTTTGAGGTTCAGGACGCCGCACAATCTCTGCTGATCGGCATCAGGGACGCCGAGGCCTCGAAGCGCAGCTATCTGCTGACCGGCGAGCCTGAATATTTGGAATTCCTTGACCAAGCGGCCGTGGCGATTCCTGCCGAGTTCGAGAGGCTCCGAACTTTGACGACTGACAATCCGCGGCACCAGCTGCGCATGACCGTGATTGCCCCCGCCGTCGACGCCAAATTGAAGGAGCTTGCCTCCACGACGCAGATGATCAAGCACGGCGACCGCGAAGGGGCGCTCGCGGTGATCAACACGCCCGACAGCCGGACCCTCACGAGGGAGATCCGGGCGGGCGTCGAGAATATCTTGGATGGCGAGCGAAGCCTCCTCGCCGAGCGGCAAGAGCGCGCGAGAGCCGTACGCCAAATTCTGGCGGGCATGGTCGCCACCGCCATCCTTCTGGCGACATTGCTCGCGGCCATCCTCGCCCTGGCGGCAAGGCACGCCCTGAACGATCTCGTGCATCGCACCTCCGAATTGGAGGAAGAGTCACGGCTGCGCCTCGAAGCCGAAGACACGCTGCGTCAAGCGCAGAAAATGGAAGCGGTGGGTCAGCTGACCGGCGGGATAGCTCACGACTTCAACAATCTCCTCACGATCATCACCGGGAATCTCGACACGCTGAAGCGAAAGCTTACAGGCGCGGCGGAAGGGGAGGACGCGAAGTGCTTCGCCGCCAGGCTGGAGAAGCCGGTCGACGCGGCCATGCACGGCGCGCGGAGCGCGGCGCAATTGACGCAGCGCCTGCTGGCCTATTCGCGCCGGCAGGCGCTCGAGCCGGAGCGCGTCGACATGAACCGCCTGATCGCGGATATGCTGGACATGCTGCGCCGCAGCTTGGGTGAGCAGATCAACGTGGAAACGATCTACGGTGCCGGCCTGTGGCCGGCCTTCGTCGATCCCCATCAGCTCGAGAACGCGCTGCTCAATCTCGCGCTCAACGCCAGAGCCGCGATGCCCGAGGGCGGCTGCCTCACCATCGAGACCGCGAACACCTATCTCGACGACGCCTATGCCCGCCGGTTCGGCGACGTCGAGCCTGGCCAATACGTGGTGCTGTGCGTCACCGACACCGGGCACGGCATTCCGGCGAGCATTCTCGACCATGTGTTCGAGCCCTTCTTCAGCACGAAGCCGGCTGGCGAAGGTTCGGGCCTCGGACTTTCCATGGTTCATGGCTTCGTCAAGCAGTCGGGCGGGCACGTGCGCATCTACAGCGAGGAGGGAGATGGCACGACCGTCAAGGTCTACCTGCCGCGTATGATGGGCGCGGAGGAACGGGCCTCCGTGCCGGCAGGCAAGGATGACGCGAGCCCGATGCCGCGGGCCGAGCCGCATGAGACGATTCTCTTGGTCGAGGACAATGACGGCGTCAGGGACTATGCCAAGGGCGTGCTGGAAGCGCTCGGCTACAGCGTGCTCGAAGCAGCGAGCAGCGAGCAGGCTCTCCGGCTACTCGCACGCAAACAGTCCATAGACCTTCTTTTCACCGACGTGGTGCTCCCCGGCGCCAACGGACGCGAGCTCGCTGTCGAGGTTCGGAAGGAATATCCCGACCTGCCAGTTCTCTACACCACCGGCTATACCCGGAACGCCATTGTCCATCAGGGGCGCCTCGATGCCGACGTCCAGCTTCTGAACAAGCCCTATACGGAGCAGGATCTCGCCCGAAAGCTGCGCGATATCCTGGACGGCGCGTGAAAATGGCGCGCGACACGAGACTTGCCCGGATCGCCGCCGCTGGCTACCAACTAAGGGAAATGGCGGGGAACAAGCCCGGCCTGGGCAAAGGAACAGAGTGAGATGGTCCAGTTCACGCTTCCCAAGAACTCCAAGATCAAAAAGGGCAAGGAATGGAACCGGCCGGCCAAGGACGCCGAGCCCGGGCGCTGGCGCGAGTACCGCATCTACCGCTTCGACCCCGAGACAGGCGATAACCCGCGCGTCGATACCTATTGGGTCGACATGCAGGATTGCGGGCCGATGGTTCTCGACGCCCTCATCTGGATCAAGAACAAGATCGACGCGACCCTCACCTTCCGCAGATCCTGCCGCGAAGGCGTTTGCGGCTCCTGCTCCATGAACATCGCCGGCACCAACACCCTCGCCTGCACCATGCACGCGGACGACGCCAAGGGCGCGATCTCCGTCTATCCGCTGCCGCATATGCCGGTGATCAAAGACCTCGTGCCCGATATGACGCTGTTCTACGCGCAGCTTCGCGACATTGAACCGTGGTTGAAGACCGACAGTCCCACGCCGCAGAAGGAATGGCGCCAGTCCAAGGAGGACCGTGAAAAGCTCGACGGGCTTTACGAATGCATCCTCTGCGCCTGCTGCTCCACCGCCTGCCCGTCCTATTGGTGGAACGGCGACCGCTATCTCGGTCCGGCCATCCTGCTGCAGGCTAACCGTTGGATCGAGGACTCGCGCGACGAGCGCACCGGCGAGCGCCTGGACGATCTGGAGGATCCGTTCCGGCTCTATCGCTGCCACACCATCCTCAACTGCACCAAGGCCTGCCCCAAAGGACTGAACCCGGCGGCGGCGATCGCCTCGCTGAAGCGCAAGATGGTGGAGCGCACTTGAGCGCTCAAGTAGCGAAGCGGTAGCGCATTAAGGACCCCTATGATCGAGCATCTCGGCATACCGGTCAGCGATATCGCCCGTGCCACGGAGTTCTACCTGAAGGCGTTACGCCCTCTGAGTTACGGCATCGTCATGCAGGTTTCGGCGGAAGAAACGGGCCACGGGCCGGCGGTCGGCTTTGGCCCACCCGGGCCCGAGAGCGATTTCCAGAGCGGCAAGCCGTCCTTCTGGATCGGCGAGGAGCCGACCCCGGGCGGAAGCCACGTGCATGTCGCCTTCCTCGCGCCGTCGCGCGCGAGCGTCGACGCCTTTTACGAGGCAGCACTTGCGGCGGGCGCCAAGGACAACGGGCCGCCCGGCCTGCGCCCGCAATACCACGCGAACTATTACGGCGCGTTCGTGTTCGATCTTGACGGCAACAATGTCGAGGCGGTCTGCCACGCGCCCGCGTGAATTCGCGCTAACGCGGGCAACGCGGCAGCGAGAAAGCACAGCTCGGCACGCCCTCCCGGCGCATTTGCTCTCTCTTCTCCGGGTCCCGCTCCTTCTGCCACGCATAGGGACTGCGCGAATCCATGTGCGCGTAGCTGACCCGCACTAGACTGTCTTTCTCGAAGGTGAGGCTCGCCGTGCAGGTGGCCTTGTCCTTCTTGTCACCCGCGCCGGGCATGGGTCCCGCGCCGCTATAGTGATAGACGAGGGTTTCGGTGGTCTGGCCGGCGGGGATTCGTGAACGGGGCTGTCCGGCACACGACAGCACCTCGCTCTTGCTCATGCCGATATAGGGCTTGCCGTAATCGACCGCGGTGAGCTGCTTATAGGCGTCCTGAGGCCCCGAGCCGCCAGCACAGCCTGCGAGCAAGAGCCCCAGCGCCACCGCAGCGCCAATGACAAGCCGCGCCGGGCGAGAGCGCTCTGAACGCTGGCAATACGCGCGCAAATCCATCCCTTTTCATAAGCTCGGGATGGGCCTAGCGCCAGATTGCGCGGCTTTTTGGGCGAAACTGGATTGGTATCCGGCAAATCTCCGCCGTTTCGCTGCCCTGTGATACCCTCCCGCCGTGGCAGTCCTCATCTCCCTTCATATCCTAGCCGCCGTCGTCTGGGTGGGCGGCATGTTCTTCGCCTATATGGTGTTGCGCCCCGGCGCCGGACCGCTTCCCCCGGAGACGCGGCTCGAGTTGTGGCACCGCGTCTTTCGCGGGTTCTTCCCCTGGGTCTGGGCCAGCATCGCCCTTTTGCTCGCCACCGGCTATGGCATGATCTTCCTTTATCTCGGCGGCTTCGCCGGCGCAGGCCTCCACGTCCACATGATGCAGGCCACCGGTATCGTGATGATGCTGCTGTTTCTGCACTTGTATTTCGTGCCATGGCGCCGATTTTCCGCTTTCGTGGAGGGCAAGCAGTTCCAGGACGCGGGCAGACAGCTCGGTCAGATCCGCCTAATCGTCGCGACGAACCTCGCGCTTGGCCTCCTGACGATTATTGTCGGCGCCAGCGGCCGCTTCTGGTAAGCACGCACCGTCGGCATCGCGCGACGCCATTCAACATCCGGAGACATTTTCATGAGTTACAAAAACCCGCAATTCAATCGCATGCGCAAACCCGGCAAGCGGGTGCTCACCGGCGAAACGCGGGAAGAAGAGGCCGCCCGGCTCGAACGCGAGATCGCCGCCCATCCCGTGACGAAGTGTGCACCAGGCGAGCATACGTCGTCCTTGTCGCGTCCCGGCTGGAGCAATAAGGCGATCATTCCCCAGGCCGACCAGGCCGTGGCCGAAGGCATCGCCAAGAAGATGATGCGCAAGACGAAGCGCTGATCCCGGCTCCGCTCGCTCCGCCGCTTCCGAGTCTTTGTCGTCGGCCCGGATGAGGCGCCACGCCACAATTTCACAAAGCGACAAGAATTTCCCTGAGCCGGAAATGCTTCGACATGTTCGGAGATCGGCAAGACACGCTAGGGCTCTAGGCTGTTCCGCCTGCCGAGGGACCAACCTACGGAGGTCCGGAATGAACGTCACCCTTCGCACTGGTGCACTGGCGCTTGCGCTGCTCGCCGGCACGACGCTGGCCGCCGCGCCGGCGCTGGCCGACCGTGGTCATCACAGCCACTGGGACAAGAAGTCCTGGGGGAAAAAGCACTACAAGCACAGCGGAAAGCACAGCAAACGCTAGAGCTATGCGCGGAAGTTGGTGACAGCGTGAAGGGGTAAGGCGGCGTATCGTGG
>CAYUTT010000041.1:0-10266 GCA_964447575.1 uncultured Methyloceanibacter sp. | reverse complement strand
CGTTGGATCAGAGACAATTGGCCTTAAAGGGGTAGGCCGCGATGACCCAGGTTTCGCTCGTTCCCGTTCTCCTCTGGGTGGCGGCGCTTGCATGTTGGGGCATCGCGGTGTGGAGGGGGCCGAAGCCGCTCCTGTCTGATTTCGTCATCGACCGGCTACTCCGCTATCTCTTCATCTTCCCTCTCGGGCTGTTCGGCCTATGGGCGTTTGCCGGCCATGTGTTCTTCCCGGAATATTCGGCGGCGGCGATTGGCTGGGAGCCCAGCCCGTTCCAGTTCGAGGTGGGCTACGCCAATCTGGGCTTGGGGCTGGCCAGCCTCTATGCAGCCTTCACGACCTTCTACGCACGCGTTGCCGTCGCTATTGCCGCGTCGTGTTTTCTCATCGGGGCGGGCATCGGCCATGTGCATGATATCGTCGCCCACGGCAATCTCACGCCGGGCAATGCGGGGCCGATCCTCGTGGTGGACTTCCTGACGCCCATGGCGGTGCTTGCGCTTCTGCTCGTGGCGGCCCAGCGGCCGAAGGCGAAATCGCCCGACACTTTGGCGCTCGAGGCGGAGCTCGAAGTCGCGCGCCGCGCCATGCGCAGCTACAAGGATGCGCTCGACAAATTCGTCAAGGAGTGAGCCGCACGCGACCCTAGTGGCGAGCGAACACCTCGGTGCTGCCGTCCTTCTTCACCAGCAGCACGTCATAGGGCTCGGTTTTGCCGTCCGGCTGCTCCATGCCCGGTGAGCCGAGCGGCATGTCGGGCACGGTGAGGCCGATTGCGTCGGGACGCTCGGCCATGAGCCGTTTGATGTCGGAGGCCGGCACGTGGCCTTCGATCGTGTATCCCTCGATCATGCCCGTGTGGCAGGAGGCAAGCTTCGCTTCGATGCCGGCTTGGCGCTTGATGTGGTTGAGCATGCCTTGTGAGGTATTGCTCGCCTTCACGCTGAAACCATTCTCCTCGAGATGCTCCACCCATTTGTCGCAGCAGGCGCAGGTGGGCGACTTCCAGACCTCGATGGAAAGATCGTTCGTCGCGGCGACGGCGGGCGAGGCCACGAGAAGCGCGATACAGAGCGCAAAGATGGTACGAAAGTGCATGTCAGTTCTCCGCAAGGAGGATCTTGGGGGATCTTATTCGACGAGCGCCAGGTCCGCGATCACAGGACGGTGATCGGAGCGCAGCCGCGGCCCATCCTCGTGCCGAGCGAGGCGAAGTGCTGTGAGGCGAAGATATTGTCGATGGGGACCAGCGGCAAGAGCGGCACCTCTCGCCAGCGCATGGGCCAAGTGGGATAGAACGTGTTAAATCGGCCAAGCCCCGTGCTCTCCGTGAAGCGCTTCAGCTTCACAGTCCACGGTGTCATGTTGAAGTCGCCAGCAACAATAAGGGGACCGGTCCGGCTTTGCACGAAGGCGGCAAGTGTCGTGATGTCGGCGCGTAACAAATCCGGATAGAACGGGCGCGCCAGGTGGACGCCGGCCACTTCGATCTCCTTGCCGTTTACGTCAAGCCGTATCCAGCGGACAATCAGCGACATCCAATGTGGCTGACTGGCGCGGTCGACACGATCATCGGCGAGGATGGGATGCTTGGACAGGATGGCGAGCCCGCTGTCGCCTCGGCGATACGGATAGGCCGCGCTCAGTGCATCGAGCAGCCCCGCATGGTGCCCGCGCACCTCCTGGAGCACCAGCACATCGGCGTCCGTCTCGTCCACGAACCTCATGAGAGCGCTGTCGTGCTCGTTGCGGCCCCACAGATTGAAGGTTGCCACGCGCAAGAACCGTTCGGCGCCGTCCGGTGCCTCGGGCGCCGCACCGGCGAGCCCGGTGATGAGCCAGGCGAAGGTGATCGCGAGAAGAATGGCGCAAGCGCCGATCAACGCGCGGACGCGCGTGACAAAGGCCAGCGCAAGCAGCGCGAGCACGCCGGCGGCGAGGAACGGCAAACCGTTATTGACGATATCGAACGCGGGATACCAAGTGGCAAGCATGCCAAGGGCGGTGAGGGCGGTGCCCGCGACAAGACCGGCCACGACAACCGCTTTTAGGACTTTCGACATGAAGCTCGCAGGTCTTTGACGGCAAATGCGGCAGGGGAGGGGCGGGCCAGGAAGCGTCCCTATATGAAGGAAGACTTGATATGAGGGAAGGCTCGCCCTCGCGCGACACGTTCTTGTCAGCCCATTGCCTGGATGCATGACCGACACCCCTTCCGATAGCGAGAAGAACAGATTTTCCGCCAGGGCTCTGCGATACGGCAGGGTCGGCGCCAATGTGGGCGGCGTGGCCGCGCGCATCGCCGGACGGCGCCTGCTCGGGCTCGACCCCGAGCGTGACAAGGATGCCGCCGCGCTCGCGGCCGCGCTCGGCGGACTCAAGGGGCCGATCATGAAGGTGGCGCAGCTGCTCGCCACCATCCCGGAGGCGCTTCCGGCCGAATACGCCGCGGAGCTCGGCCAGCTCCAGAGCCAGGCGCCGCCCATGGGCCAGTCCTTCGTGCGCCGGCGTATGGCGGCGGAACTGGGCCCAGAGTGGGAGACGAGATTTGCCAGCTTCGACTATGAAGCCGCGGCGTCCGCCTCGCTCGGCCAGGTGCATCGCGCGAGCGCCCATGACGGCAGGCATCTGGCGGTGAAGCTGCAATATCCGGATATGCAGTCGGCGGTGGAGGCGGATCTTGCCCAGCTCGGCGTTCTGTTTTCGCTTCATCGCCGCATGCGGCCTGCGATCGAGACCTCCGAGATGCTGAAGGAAATCTCGGCGCGCTTACGCGAGGAGCTCGACTACGAGCTGGAGGCCAAGCACACGAAGCTCTATGGCATCATCTTCGAGAACGATGCCGTGATCCGCGTGCCTGACGTTCTGCCGGAACTCTCCACCCGGCGGCTTCTCACCATGACTTGGCTCGATGGAAGGCGGCTCCTCGACTACACGGACCGCCCGCTCGAAGAGCGCAACCAAATCGCCCGCGCCATGTTCCGCGCCTGGTGGTACCCGTTCAGCCATTACGGCGTGATCCACGGCGATCCCCATCTCGGCAACTACACGATCTTCGAGGATGGGGACGGCAAGGCCGCCGGCATCAACCTGCTCGACTATGGCTGCATGCGCACCTTCGCGCCGAAATTCATCCAGGGCGTGATCGACCTCTATCAAGGGCTGTTGCGCAACGACCGCGCGCTCGTCGTGCATGCCTACGAGACGTGGGGCTTCGCCGGGCTTTCCAACGAGCTGATCGACATACTCAACATCTGGGCGAACTTCATCTACGGGCCGATGCTGGAGGACCGCGTGCGTACCATCGCCGAGGAGACGCGTCCCGGCGCTTACGGGCGCGAGGAGGCGTTCAAGGTGCACCAGGGCTTGCGCGACAAAGGCCCGGTGACGGTACCGCGCGAGTTCGTGTTCATGGACCGCGCGGCGATCGGGCTCGGCGGCGTGTTCCTGCATCTCAACGCGGAACTGAATTTCTACCGGCTGTTCAACGACGCCATCGCCGGCGCGGATCTGGCGGACGTCACGCGGCGCCAGCGCGAGGCATTTACTAAAGCGGGAGTACCGTTACCGGAAGGCGCGGCCGAACAAGGGTTGTGAATGGAGCCCACTTCGCCGAGGATTCGCCTTCACGCGAATCTATCGAGAGGAGGGCTGACGATGGATTGGCTGATCAGCGACGCTTTGCCTGTGCTGGCGAAGATCTTCATCGTCTGGATTTTCCCGTTCAGCTTTCTCGACAAGATCATCAATTGGGACAACGCGCTGAAGCAGGCCAATTCGAGCTGGCTGCCCGGCGGGCCCGTGCTGCTCGTCCTGGCGATGGCGGTCGAGCTGCTCACGCCACCGATGATCGTGTTCGGCTTCTATGACGGCATCGCCGCGTTCATTCTCGCCGGGTACTGCGCCGTGACCGGCATCGTCTATCATGCGTTCTGGACCTATCCGCGCTTCTGGTCGGCGGACAGTGAGGGCTATCCGCATATCTGGGACTTCTTCAAGAATTTCGGCCTGGTGGGCGGTTTGATCTTCATCATGTATGCGAGCGGCTTCATCCAGACCGTGGGGAGCGATATCGAGAAGATGTCGGCGGCCCCGTATGTCGAAGCCGGGGAGAAGCGGTGACGGATACGCCGCCGAAGCTTGCCTATTGGCATGTCTGGACCGACGATCAGGGCGTGACCCGCCAGACACGCTGCGAGCTTTCCGGCTTCGTGATGCAGAGCATGGGCGGCAAGGCAGCGTTGCAATGGAACGACCGCGTGCTTACCGGTGAGACCAGCCTTCTGTTCTGCGTCTTGCCGGTCGGCTGGATCGGCGACTGGCACGAGAACCCAAAGCCGCAATGGATCGCGCCGCTCTCTGGGCGTTGGTTCGTGGAGACGATGGACGGTACGCGCGTCGAGATGGGGCCAGGCGAGGTCTCGTTCGGTGGCGACCAGAACTCGAAGGAGGATGCCCAAGGACGCGTGGGACATCGTTCCGGCACGGTCGGAAACCAGCCCGCTGTACTCATGGTCGTGCAACTCGACGACGCCGTGTGGGCGGGTGCGCGTCCCGGCGCGTTCAAATGAGGTGAGCGCTCATGCCGGTCACACAGCTCATCAGGGTCGGTATCACCGTCGCGGATTTGGATCGCACGGCGTCCTTCTATCGTGACGGACTCGGGCTTGCCGTCGGGCCCGAGCGGAGATTCTTCGATCCGGCCTGGAACCGCCTGCTCGGTCTCGATGCAGGCGTCACCGCGCGCGGGGCCGATGTCGCGGTGGGACAGCAGTTCGTCCGGCTCGTCGCTTACGATCCGCCGGGCCAGCCATATCCATCCGAGCGGGCCTCCAACGATCAGTGGTTTGAGCATGTGGCGCTCGTCGCGGGCGATATCCAGGCTGCGTGGGAGCGGCTGATGCGATGCGATCCCGAGACCATCACCGAAGGTGCGCCGGTGCTCTTGCCGCCCAATACAGGGCGTGTCACCGCCTTCAAGTTCCGCGACCCGGAGGGGCACCCGCTCGAGTTGATCCACTTCCCTGAAGGCGTGGGCGACCCGCGCTGGCATCAGGGAGGAGGCCCGGGCCTTCGCGGCTACGATCATACCGCCATCGCCGTGACCGATCTCGACCGGAGCCTCGCGTTCTATGAGGGGCTGCTCGGCTTTCACGTCGGCGGGCGGTCGCTGAACCAGGGCCAGGAGCAAGACCGCCTCGATGGGCTCTCGGGATGCGTCTTGGACGTGGTCGCCCTCCAGCCCGCGGAGGTTCCGACGCCGCATGTGGAGTTGCTGCACTATCGCACGCCCCCCGGGCAGCGATTGGCCGCGCCCGTCGAGGCCCACGATGTCGCCGCGGCCCGCCAATTCCACAAGGTCGACGATCTTTTCGGACTGGTCAGGCGGCTGGAGGCGGCGGATGCGCCCTTCGTCTCGCCGGGCATCGTGACCTTGAAGGACGGCGGGGAAGCCGCCGCGGTGCGCGATCCCGACGGTCACATGGTCGTGCTGATGGCCTGAGGCATGGGTCTAAAGTAGGCTTTCTCCCGGCGGCAGCAATTATTGCGGGACGCCGCGGATTTTGCTATTTCGCGGGGGCGCGGGAAGCCGCAACCAAACAAGGAAACGACCGGGGGCAAGTGGAATGCATATCGATCCCAAAGAAGGCCATCCAGACATGGACTACTCCGAGCACTTGCGGACGTACAATTTGTTCTGCAAGGGCACGCTTTATCTCACGGTCGGCGTGGCCGTGATCATGGCACTCATGGGCTACTTCCTGACGTAAGCTGAGCTTGTACTCTCGGCAGACTTCGCTTTAGCTCACCTCAAAACCTGGAACGAACCCACGCAGGCGGCCGGCCGCGTCTCGGCCCAACTGACGGAGCCACGATGATTGCGATTGGCGTGCCCGCCGAAGGCCCGGATGAGCCGCGGATCGGGCTCTCTCCCGAGACGGTCAAGAAGCTCGTCAAGGCCGGAGCCAAGGTCACCGTGCGTTCCGGCGCGGGGCTCAGGTCCCATTTCTCCGATCAGGACTACGTGGACGCCGGCGCCGCCATCGCCAAGAGCGATACGGATGCGGTGGCCGACGCGGATGTGGTGTTCACCGTGCGCCGCCCGCAGCTCAGCCTTGCCAAGGCCATGAAGAAGGGTGCCGCGCTGGTCGGCATGTTCGATCCGTTCTCGGACGCGGAGGGGCTCGATGCGCTGGCCAAGACCGGCGCCACCCTGTTCGCCATGGAGCTCATGCCGCGCATCACCCGCGCACAAAGCATGGACGTGCTGTCGTCGCAATCGAACCTCGCCGGATACAAGGCGGTGGTCGATGCCGCCGCGGCGTTCGAGCGGGCGTTGCCGATGATGATGACGCCGGCGGGAACGGTGCCCGCGGCGAGGATCTTCGTCATGGGCGTCGGCGTGGCCGGGCTTCAGGCGATTGCCACGGCGCGCCGGCTCGGCGGCATCGTCACGGCGACGGATGTGCGGCCCGCCGTGAAGGAGCAGGTCGCTTCGCTCGGCGCCAAGTTCATCGCGGTCGAGGACGAGGAGTTCAAGCAGGCCGAGACGGCCGGCGGCTACGCCAAGGAGATGTCCGACGAATACAAGAAGAAGCAGGCTGCCCTCGTGGCCGACCATGTCAAGAACCAGGACATCGTCATCACCACGGCGCTGATCCCCGGACGGCCCGCGCCGAAGCTCATCTCCAAGGCCATGATCGAGAGCATGCGGCCCGGCTCCATCATCGTCGATCTCGCCGCGGAGCGCGGCGGCAATACCGAGCTGACCAAGCCGGGCGAGATTGCCGAGCACAAGGGCGTGCGCATCTTCGGCCTGCTGAACCTGCCCGGACGGGTGCCGGTCAACGCTTCGAGCCTGTACGCGCGGAACCTCCAGGCGTTCATCGAGCCGTTCATCGACAAAGAGACGAAGACCCTCGCCATCGATTGGGAGGACGAGGTCGCCAAGGGCACGGCGATCGCCCGCGATGGTGCGATCGTCAATCCGGCGATCGCGGAGCGGCTGGGCGGCAAAACCGGCACCACCAAGCCCGCAGTATCGGCAAAGCCCACCAACAAAGCCTCGGCGAAGAACACCCCTGCCAAGCGCCAGCCGAAGGGAGGCAAGACATCATGATGCGACGGACCCTGCTTGTGGGCTTCGTCCTCCTCGCGCTGGCTACGCTGGCGGACGCGGGCTGGATGGACTCGGCCTACGCGGCGGAAGGCGCCGCGGAGGGTGGGCACGACTTCATCTCGCACTTCACGATCTTCGTGCTGGCCGTGTTTGTCGGCTACTACGTGGTGTGGAGCGTGACGCCGGCGCTGCATACGCCGCTGATGTCGGTGACCAATGCCATCTCCTCGGTGATCGTGGTCGGCGCGCTGCTCGCGGTCGCCGTCGAAGCTGCCGATCTTATGGATTTCTCCGGGCACACGCTGGCCAAAGGGCTCGGGCTGATCGCCTTGACCTTGGCGTCCGTCAATATCTTCGGCGGCTTCCTGGTCACCCAGCGCATGCTCGCCATGTACCGACGCAAGGATCGCTGACATGCCGAGCGAACTCGTCGCCCTTCTCTATCTCGCCTCGGGTGTCCTCTTCATTCTGGCGCTGCGGGGGCTGTCCTCGCCGGAGACCTCGCGCCAAGGCAATTATATGGGCATGGTCGGCATGGCCATCGCGGTCGGCACGACGCTCGCCGTGGCGCGGCCGGACGAGCCGCTGACCTGGGCGATGATCGCCGGCGGCATCGCCATCGGCGGAACCATCGGCGCCGTGATCGCGCGACGCATCCCCATGACGGCGATGCCCGAGCTGGTGGCGGCGTTCCACTCGCTCGTCGGCATGGCGGCGGTCTTGGTGGCAGCGGCGGCGTTCTACGCGCCGGAGGCCTTCGGCATCGGCACGCCGGGCGCGATCTATGTGTCGAGCCTGATCGAGATGTCGCTCGGGTCGGCGATCGGTGCCGTCACGTTTACCGGCTCGGTGATCGCCTTCGCCAAGCTGTCGGGCCGCATGTCGGGCAAGCCGATCCTGTTGCCCGCACGGCATCTCATCAACATCGCCCTGGCCGTCGCGCTCGTGGTCTTTGTCGTGCTGTTCTGCCGCGAGCAGGTACCCGTCTATTTCTGGACGATCGCCGTGCTGGCGCTTCTCATCGGCATCCTCATCATCATCCCGATCGGCGGGGCGGACATGCCGGTCGTCATCTCGATGCTGAACTCCTATTCGGGATGGGCGGCGGCAGGCATCGGCTTCACGCTCGGCAACACGGCACTGATCATCACAGGCGCGCTGGTCGGCTCGGCGGGCGCGATCCTGTCCTACATCATGTGCAAGGGCATGAATCGCAACTTCATCAGCGTCATTCTCGGCGGCTTCGGTGGCGAGGTTGCGGGCCCTGCCGGCGGTGCGGAGCAGAAGCCGGTCAAGCTCGGCTCGGCGGAGGACGCGGCGTACCTGATGAAGAACGCCGGCAAGGTCATCATCGTGCCGGGCTACGGTATGGCCGTGGCGCAAGCCCAGCATGCGCTGCGCGAGATGACCGATGGGTTGAAGGAAGCCGGCGTTGAGGTGAAGTTCGCGATCCACCCCGTGGCGGGCCGCATGCCGGGGCACATGAACGTGCTGCTTGCCGAAGCCAACGTGCCGTATGACGAGGTGTTCGAGCTCGAGGACATCAACTCAGAATTTTCGCAGGCCGATGTCGTCTATGTGATCGGCGCCAACGACGTGGTGAATCCGGCCGCCGAGGACGACCCGTCGTCACCGATCTACGGCATGCCCGTGCTGCAGGTCTGGAAGTCCGGGACCGTCCTGTTCAACAAGCGGTCGCTTGCGAGCGGCTATGCCGGCATCGACAATCCCGTGTTCTACCGGGACAACACTATGATGGTGCTGGGCGACGCCAAGAAGATGACCGAAGAAATCGCCAAGGCGCTGTAAGCCGCAAGACAACCGCGCGGTTTGGTTAACGATCTCGAAGATAACCAAGAATGGTCAAAGTCGGGCGGAGAATCGCCCAACTCCGGCTCCAATCGGCCTTTAGATGCCCGAGCGCGGCGGTTCGGCGGCATGCGCGTTGCATCTTGAGACCCGGCGATCTCGCCCCCATTTAGGCGGGAGTTAATCTTCGTCAGGTTGGGCTTATCACTGGAAAACATGCACCTGTTTTCGGTTGGCGCGGGTTGCGGCGGCGCTGGCAGTCTCGCAAGGCCTCGGGCGCCGCGAGCTCTTTCCGTTCAATTCCCGTTCATCCCGGCTCGATAAGGTCGGCCGCATATCAACAACGACAAGAAGTCGAGAGGCGTTACCTAATCCATGTTGAACCTGTTCCTGTCGCTCGTCGGAATTTTTGCGCTGTTTTGCATCGTAGCGCGCCTGCTTCATCGCTATTTCGTTTACGTGCCGTCCCCGGCCCGTGTCGCCCCGCAGGATGTAGGCCTGGCCGGCGTCGAGGAAGTCGTCTTCAAGGCCATGGACGGGACGCGGCTCATCGCCTGGTACCGTCCGGCCCAGCCGGGCAAGCCAACGCTGCTCTATTTCACTGGGAATAGCGGCAATACGGCGGATCGCGCCGGCAAGATCAAACCCATCGTGGCCGATGGCTATGGCGTGTTTATGCTCAATTACCGGCGCTATGGCGGTTCGGGTGGACGCCCGACCGAAAAGCGCATCGCCGCTGACGCCGTCAGCGCCTACGACTATCTCAGAGGTCTCGGCGTGACGCCGCAAGACATCGTGCTTTACGGCGAGTCCCTCGGCACGGCGGTCGCCACACGGCTCAGCCTTCAGCGCGACGCTCAGGCGCTGGTGCTCGAGGCGCCCTTCACCTCGGTGGTCGATGTTGGGCGTCTGATGTGGCCGCTTCTGCCGCTCGGGCTCATCATGGTCGATCAATACCGCACCATCGACCGCATCGGGCAGGTCGATACCCCGCTCTTCATTATTCATGGCGGCCGGGACAATGTGATTCCGCTCGACCACGCGCGCCGCGTGTTCCATGCGGCAAACGAGCCCAAGACGCTCAGCGTCGTGCCTCGCGCGGGCCACAACGATCTGTTCGAGCAGGGTGCCTGGAGCAGGGTGCGCGACTTTCTCGCGAGCCTTGCGCCTGTGCCGGCGATGCCGAAGGAAGTGGCCCGGGCCGGACGCCCCGTGGAGCTGGTCGCGGCGGCCGACGCCGACCGCTAAGCGGCGGGCTTATACGACAAAGCCGGGAACGACGTTCCCGGCTCCTACACTTCCGAAATTTGAGACTGGGGCCTAGCGGCGGGCGCGCGGCT
>CAYUTT010000040.1:4508-10411 GCA_964447575.1 uncultured Methyloceanibacter sp. | reverse complement strand
TCGGGATCTTCTTGAACAGCGAGAAGCCGCGCATGCGGTAGCGGCCGAGCTCGGACTTCACATGGATATCGTTGATGACCTCGGGGGTGAAGATCCGGCTGCGACCGAGGATGAACTTGCTCGATTCCGCCGGCTCCGCCTTCGCCCCGTTGCCGCCCCGCTTCGTTTTCTTCTTCATTGGCCCAGCCTTTCCTCGACCCTTAAAGCACCATCTTCTTCTCGGTCGGTTCCAAATTGTCGTAGTTCCATAACTGCTTCCCGGCGACGATCTTGCGGAAGGCGTCGATGCCGCCTTTCGGCCTGACGTCATACATGCGGAGCTTCCGCTCCAGCCATTTGCGGTCCAGGTCGGTCATCTCGCCCCACACGGCGTCGACACCGAGGCTCTGTGGTTCGCCGGCAATGTAGATCGTGCCGTCATACATGGAATCGCCAAGATTCTTGCCGGCGTTGCCGCAGATCACCATGCGCCCGCGCTGCATCATGAAGCCGGTGAACGCACCGGTATTGCCGCCGACGATGATGTTGCCGCCCTTCATGTCGATGCCTGTACGTGAGCCGACGTCGCCCTTGCAGACGAGGTCGCCCCCGCGAATTGCAGCGCCGAACTGGGAGCCTGCGTTCTTCTCGATCAGGACGGTGCCGCTCATCATGTTCTCGGCGCAGGACCAGCCCGCGCGGCCCGCGATACGCACGTTGGGGCCGTCGATCAGGCCAAGCCCGAAATAGCCGAGCGAGCCCTCGATGATCAGGTTTAGGCGATTCAGGATGCCAACGGCGAGCGAATGCTTGGCGCCGGGATTCTTCAGGACGAGACTACCGTAGCCCTCCTGCATCAGCTCGCGAATGCGCTTGTTGACCTGCTTCGCGTCCATGTTGGAGGCGTCGATCTCGGCGCGCTTGTTGAAGTCGACATCGAAGGCGTCAGGCAGCCCGAAGCCTCGGGCCGGCTCGCTGAGATCGATGTCGAAGAATTGCCGCTGCGAGCGGCCGGTCAGCTGCTCGGTGTGCATCCCCATCTCGTGGGATTTGAGCTCCTGTTCGGATAGAGCCGATCGCGTTAGCGCTGCCATACGCGGACCTCCTCGTCATACGGGTCGGACGTTTCGATTTCGCGCGGGACGATAGCGCGAATGGCCACCTCCTCGGACGCGAGCGCGATGAGGTCGTCGCTTTCGTAGAGAACCATGGGTTTCGCGGCCATGGTGTCCTTGGCGAGCCCCAGCTCCTTGTCGGTGGCGACGAGATAGGTGAACACGCCGTCGATCTCCGTGATCGAAGCCTTCAGCGAGTCTTCCAGGGTCGCACCTTGCTCCAGATTGTTGGCGGTGTAGACCGCAAGCAGCTCGGAGTCGCAGTTCGACATGAAGCGGTGGCCAAGACGCTCCATCTCGCGGCGCATGATCCAATAGTTGGTGATCTGCCCGTTATGGACCACGGCGATGTCGTTATACGGGTAGGCCCAATAAGGATGCGCGGAGCGGATATCGACGTCGGACTCCGTCGCCATGCGCGTATGCCCGATGCCGTGCGTGCCGCGGAAACCGCCGAGCCCGTATTGGTTGGAGACCTGGGTCGCGTCGCCCAGATCCTTGATCAGCTCGAGGGCGTGGCCGAAGGACAGAACCTCGGCGCCTTCGATCTGCTCGATGTCGGTGGCGAGTTGCTTGGTATCGCCCGCGTAGCGCAAACGATAGCGGAAGGCATAGGGCGTGGGCTCCTCCACCTGAAGGGTCTCGGCGCCGAGCTCGGAGAGCCGGTTGTCGACTTGCGACTGACGTTCCCTGATCTTCTGACGGATCTTGTGGTCCGTCTGCAGATCCTCCGCCTCCGCCAGCTTGAGCCGCATGACGTACTCATCGGGGCTCGTCACACCGTAAACCGCGAACCCGGTCGAGTCGGGGCCCCGGTGCTTCAGGCTCTGGAGCATCGCCGTCATCTCCTGGCCCACCCCGGTGGCGTTTCCGCGATGCATCACTCCGGCAATGCCGCACATTCAGATGTCCTCCATCCTTCTCTGCCTCTTTTACGCTCTTTGTGGCGCTACCGCTGCGCTGCTTGACGCGAGCCGCTACGGCAGGCAGTCGAGATAATTCTCGAGGTCCCACTCGGTGACGGTGTGGTTGAACCGTTCCCACTCGTCCCGTTTATATTCGTCGTAGAGGCGATACATCTCGCCGGGCATGGCCGCGCGGATGACGTCGTCCTTGGCGAGCGCGGCGAGGGCGTCGCCGAGCGTCATCGGCAGCTTCTTGACCTGCTTGCCGGCCTCCATGGCCTGATAGATGTTGCGTTCCTCGGGCGCGCCAGGATCGAGATTGTTCTTGAGACCGTCGTCCATGGCCTTGAGGAGGGCGGCCGCCATCAGATGGGGGTTCACCATGGAATCCACGGCCCGGTACTCGAAGCGGCCGGGCGCCGAGACGCGCAAGCCCGTGGTGCGATTCTGGAAGCCCCAATCTGAGAAGACCGGTGCCCAGAAGCCCGTGTCCCACAGCCGGCGATAAGAATTCACGGTCGAGCAGCCGATGGCGGTCAACGCGCCCAAATGCGCGACGATACCGCCGATGGCGGCAAGCCCTGTCTTGCCCGGAAGCTGCACGTCGTCAGTGTCGGGCATGAAGGTGTTGTCGCCACCCTCGCGATAGAGATAGTTCTGCGCCATGCCGGGCAGCTTGTTGGGGTCGTTGCCCAGCGGCTTCACCACATCCTCGCCGCCGCGCCACAGCGAGATGTTGTGGTGGCAGCCATTGGCCGACACGCCCATGAAGGGCTTCGACATGAAGCAGGCGATGATGCCGAACTCGCGGGCCACTTGCGCGCAGATCTGGCGGTAGGTGGTGAGCCGGTCCGCCGTGCGCATGGCATCGTCGTAGGTAAAGTTCAGCTCGAGCTGGCCGGGGGAGTCCTCGTGGTCGCCCTGGATCATGTCGAGGCCCATCTCGCGGCAATAGTCTATGACGCGGAGATAGACCGGCCGGAGGCTCTCGAACTGATCGATGTGATAGCAATAGGGATTGGAGTAACCGCCGTTCGGCTTGCCGCTGTCGTCCTTCTTGAGCCACATCATTTCGGGCTCGGTGCCGTGGCGGAGCTCGAGCCCGTGATCCTTCTTGAACTGCTCGTGGATGCGGCGGAGATTGCCGCGGGCGTCCGCGGTCAGGAAGGCGCCCGCGTCTTGCCGCTCCTCGCGATTGCGGAACAGGGTGCAGTACAAGCGCGCTACCCGCTTGTCCCACGGGAGCTGCATGAAGGTCTCAGGCTCGGGGATGCCGACCAACTCGGCGGCTTCCGGCCCATAGCCGAAATAGTCGCCGTGCCGGTTGAGGAAGAGATTGACCGTGGCGCCGTAGACGAGCTGGAAGCCCTTCTTCGCCACGCTTTCCCAATGATCGGCCGGGATGCCCTTGCCCATGATGCGGCCGGTCACCGACACGAATTGCAGATAAAGATAGTCGATGCCGAGCTCGTCGATCTTGCGGCGAACCTCTTTGACAAGCTCTTGGCGTTGCGGATCCTCAACAAAACGTTCGATATCCATCGACATTGCCCCTGCCCTCAACTCAGCTCCACGGAAACGGACTATTGGAGGTCGGATGCAGCTCGCCCTTGGCGAAGCGTCCAAAGCGGAACGGCTCCAGCAATCTGCTCGTCTCTCCTACCAACTCCTGCGCCACGAGCTTACCAACGCCGATCATCTTATAGCCATGGTTGGAATCGGCGATGACGTAGACGTTCTCGCGGAACACATCGAAAACCGGGAAATTGTCAGGCGTGAAGCAGCCGAGCCCGCCCGATTTTTCCTTGTATTTGTAGAGCCCGATCTTGCCCTCGAAACGCTTTTGGCAGTGCGCCAGCATCGAGCACCAAGTGTGGATGAAGTCGTCGCCGACGATGAAGTCGGGCGAGTCCGGGCCGTAGGGGTCGATGGCGACCTTATCGGCGTCTTGCTCCACCTTGTAGGGGGAGGCACCACCCTGGACGCCGCCGAAATTGAAGTCTGGCTTGTAGTAAAGGCCCCAAAGCTTGTCGGTGATGAGCGAACCGTCGACGTCCGAGTAGAGCGGCGCGTCCGTGTCCACGTGAATGACCGGAGGCATGCGGCCGTCATTCGTCTTGTGCATGCTGGGATCGACGCCGAGCGTACCTTCCTCGAGGCACCAGAACTTCCACATGGGAACGTTGTCGTGCACCGTGCCGTCGCGGCCCTTGACGGAAATGGCCTTGGGCAGGTCGAGCATGTCCCAGATCTTGATGACCCAGGGGCCAACGCCCACGACCACGGCCTCGCAGGCAATAACGCCCTGATCCGTAATGACGCCGGTGACGGCGCCGGAATTGGAGCCGTACTCGAAGCCCTTCACCTCGATGCCGGTCAGAATGCGAACGTCCTCGGCTTCCGCCTTGGCCGCCAGGCCATAGAGAGAGGCCGTGTTGTTGGCGTAGCCGCCCCGCTTCTCGTGGAGGACGGAGGTGATGCCCTTGGCCTGCCAATCGTCGAACAGGCCCAGCATGTAGGTCTGGCAGTCGTCGGCCCCCTCGATGAAGGTCGACTCATAGCCGATCGCTTGCTGCTGCTCGTAGATCGTCGAGACCTGCTCGTGCATCACCTCGGGGCTGATCTGCATGTAGCCGACCGGGTGGTAGCTGTAGGCTTTGGGATCGCTCTCCCACACCTCAACCGAATGGGCCATCAGCTCGCGCATGGCGGGCTGGTAGTAATTGTTGCGGACCACGCCGCAGGCGATGCCGGACGCGCCGCCGCCGATCGCCGTCTTGTCGATGACGAGAATGTCGGCGCCCGAGCCCTTCCCGGCCGCTTTCAGTCCTTGCGCTAGATGATAGGCGGTGCTGAGACCGTGAATGCCGGCACCAATGACGACGTATTTCGTAGCGGCGGGGAGCGTCATGACCGGCCAGCTCCGAGCGCGGAATTGGTCCGGAATTGGTCCACTTCGAACCACACTGTCACGACAAACGACATTGCACTGCCCAACGCTTAGTCGCCCCAACCGCGCGAATTACTGCACGATCTGCCAATACTGCATGGACTCGGACCGATTGCAAACCAATTTCTTATTTACGAGCCCAAAGTGGTCCGCTAAGCTGGCTTCTGAAAGGAGATTCGCGTGGGAGAACAGCCAATCAGAGGTGCAGCAGACGCCGTGCTTTCGCGGCTGGCGAAACCGAGCTCAGGCGTGGGCGCCATCTCGGCCTATCTGCAGCGTGCCATCGAGACGGGCGCCTATTCGGAGGGCGACCGGCTCCCGCCGGAGCGTGAGCTCGCCGCGACATTCAAGGCCGCGCGCTCGACCGTGCGGCGCGCTCTCGACAAGCTCGAGGAGGAAGGATTGGTGTCGCGCCGGCTCGGCAGCGGCACGTTCGTCGGCTCAGCCATCGCCGCGGGACAGCGGCCCGCCCACCTCATCGACGAGCTCAGTCCATTACAACTCATCGAGGCGCGCCTAGCGGTTGAGCCCTTCACCACGCGGCTCGCGGTGCTGCACGCAACGCGCCGGACGCTCGATGAGATGGAAACCGTGCTGGCTCACGCGGAAGCCTCGGTCCTCGACAAGGACGAATTCTCCAAGTGGGACGGCGAGTTCCATCTGCTCATCGCCCGAGCCTCGGGAAATCCTCTGCTCCTCAGCGTCTACCGGCAGATCAATCACGTGCGGCTGCATGCGCAATGGGATGCGATGAAGGAGAAGATCCTGACGCCCAACGTCATCATGGATTACAACCGCCAGCACCGCGGCATCTTCAATGCGCTTCACGTTCGCGACGCGCAGCTCGCTCAATCCTTGATCAGCGAGCATCTCGAGAAGGCGCGTGAGGATCTCGTCAAGGCGAACAGCCCCTAACGCTCCGGTTCCCGCGACACATCGCCGTAACTTTTATCT
>CAYUTT010000040.1:0-4408 GCA_964447575.1 uncultured Methyloceanibacter sp. | reverse complement strand
TTTCTCAGCGGGTAATGGGCTGCGCTAGCATCGCCGGACACGTGGGCGATGTAACCGAGGGCGCGATACAAATGCTGAAGCCGACCAAAGACATCAACACACTCCGTGAGCAACTGGGCGCGGAAGGCGTCGAGTATCTGATGGCGAGCTTCGCCGACATGCACGGCGTGTCGAAAACGAAGATGGTGCCTCTCAGCCATATCGAGCAGATGATGGCGGGCTCGGAACTCTATACGGGCGCCGCGCTCGACGGCGTGCCTCAGGACGTGAGCGACGAGGAGGTCTCGGCCCGGCCCGATCCCGCGTCGTGCATCGTGCTGCCTTGGCAGAAGAATGTCGCCTGGTTTGCCAGCAATCTCTGGTGCGAGGGCAAACCTTTCGAGGCTTGCAGCCGCAATATCCTGGCGCGCGCGACGCGCGAAACGGAGGCTCTTGGCTTTGTCATGAATCTCGGTCTCGAAGCCGAGTTCTACGTTCTCAAGGACAGCGAGGCAGGCGCCGTCCCGGTCTCGGAGCGCGATACGCTCGACAAGCCCTGCTATGACGGCTACGGCGCGCTCGACAATCTGCCCTGGCTTTCGGAGCTGGTGCACGCCATGGAGACACTCGGCTGGGACGTCTATTCGTTCGATCACGAGGACGGCAACGGCCAGTTCGAGATCGACTTTCGCTTCGCCGACGCCATGACCATGGCGGACCGCTTCGTGTTCCTGCGCATGATGGCGAACGCGATCGCTCGGAAGCACGGCTATTTCGCCTCCTGGATGCCCAAGCCGTTTGCCAACCGCACGGGCTCCGGTGCGCATTACAACATGTCGCTCGCCGACCTGCAGACAGGCGAGAATCTTTTCGTGGACAGCGAGGATCCGCGCGGCTGCGGGCTATCGAAGCTCGGCTATCAGTTCGTTGCCGGCGTGCTCCGCCATCTGCCGGCCATCAGCGCCGTCGTGTCGCCAACCGTGAACAGCTACAAGCGGCTGATCAAGCAAGGCTCCATGTCGGGCTCGACCTGGGCGCCGGTGTTCATCTGCTACGGCAACAACAACCGGACGAACGCATTGCGCATTCCGCTGGGCGGCGGCCGGGTCGAGCTGCGCGCAGCCGACTCGGCCAACAATCCCTATCTCGGCGCGGCCATGGTGTTGAGCGCCGGGCTCGAAGGCATTCGCGAGGGGCTCGATCCCGGCGAGCCGCATACCGAGAACATGTATCACAAGCAGGATGCGGAGCTGAAAGCGATGGGGATCGAACTGCTCCCGCGCAATCTCGAAGAGGCCATCGACGCCTTCGAGGCAGACAAGCTCCCACGGGAGGTCATGGGCGAGGCGATGTTCCAAGCCTATGCACGATTCCGCCGCGAGGAATGGGAGGCCTATCACAATCACGTCTCCGACTGGGAGCGGACGCGCTACCTCAAATTCTTCTGAGCGTGATGGGCATAACCGCCGATAGGATGAGCAGTCCGCCACTCATCTAGGCAGACTCCCCCACGACGTTTTGGGCCCGCTTTGGGCAAGGGCTTGATTCGCCCGGCACTCCCCGTATGGCACGGAGCTTGCGACAGTAAATATTGTTTCCTCTGAGGAAACGATAGGAGCCGGTGTGGACCCGGCGTTCGGTTTGGCCGAACGCCTCGGTTCGTTTGGATGGGGGTGCTGCTCATGGAAGAGCAAATCGCAGAACTGACGAAAACGAGCGGCATGCTCGGAACCGTCGACATGGAAATCTTTTACTGGTGGTGCACAGCCATCATGGTCTGCATTCACGCGGGGTTCCTTGCCTACGAGATGGGCGCCTCCCGCGCGAAGAACGTTCTTGCCTCGGGTGTAAAGAACATTCTCGCCTTCGCCTTTATCGTTCCCACCTTCTTCTTCTTCGGATGGTGGATTTATCTCGCCTTCCCGAACGGCTTCATTCCAAGCGCCGACGGCAATGCCGGCCTGCCTTGGGCGCCGGAGATGGGTCCGAACCTGGCCGACAACGCGACCGGCGTCTTCTGGGCCGCGTTCGTGCTGTTCGCCGCGACCACCGCATCCATCTTCTCGGGCGCGGTGATTGAACGCATCAGAGTCTCGGCCTTCGTCGTCTTGGCGATCACCCTCGGCTCGGTGGCCTGGATTCTCGCCGCCTCTTGGGGCTGGCATCCCGACGGCTGGCTGCTGAAGGACTGGGGCTATCACGATGTGGGTTGCGCCGGCCTCATTCACGTGGTCGCCGGCTTCTTCGCGCTCGGCGTGCTAATCAATCTCGGCCCGCGCATCGGCAAGTTCAACGCCGACGGCACCGCGAACGATCTGTTGCCGCACAACGTCCCCATGGTGCTGATCGGGCTGATGCTGATCATCGTCGGCTTCTTCGGCTTCCTCGGCGCGTGCCTGATCTTCAATCCAGGGGCGCAGTGGACCAACATCTACGGTCAGCCGGCGACGTTGTCCTCCTATGCCTTCAATACGCTCATGTGCTTTTCCGGCGGCATTATCGGGGCGTGGGCGACAACGCGGGATCCGTTCTGGATGATGTCCGGCGCGCTCGCCGGCATCTTCGCCGCGGCCGCCGGCCTCGATGTGTGGTATCCGCCGCTTGCCTTCTTGCTCGGCATGCTGGGCGGCGCGATCATCAAGCCCGGCAACGACTTCCTGGTTCGCATGGGAATCGACGACTCGGTGGGCGCCGTCTCGGTGCACGGCTTTGCCGGCATCATCGGCGTGATGGCCGTGGGCATCTTCGCAGCGGGCTACCCCAACATCGATGGTGCGCCTCCGACCTCGTTCATCGGGCAGTTCGTCGGGCTCATCGTCATGATGTTGTGCGGCTTCGTGCCGGGGTACTTCATCTCCCTGGCGCTCAAGGCCGGCGGTTTGCTCCGGGTGCCCGATGAGGTGCAGGAAATCGGTCTCGACCTGGCCGAGGTTCCGTCCAAGGCCTATCCGGAGGCCGTCGGATCCAAGAGCGCAAGTCTTCTTCCCGCGGAGTAGGCGCGGCTCACACGAGCAATCAGAAAGGAGTCATCGATGAATTCGAGTCCGATCACAACGTGGGAAGGGGCAGAGGCCTACTTCACTTTCGCAGACAAGCCAGCGGTCCTCTACGTCATCCTGGCGGTAGCGGTGATCCTCGCCTTCGGCACGATCATCAAAGCCAGTGTCCATGAGATCGAGGCGTTCAAGAAGATCAACGGCAAGGAGTAGCGAACCTCCGTGCGAGCAGGCCTTGTCAGCCCATTCGCGGGCTGGCAAGGCTTTCTTATGACTGGGGCCGGGAAAGACGATCAAGCCAAGGGGGCTTCAGATGGAACAGAAGGTCTCGGACGATATCGCGGCGCTGAGGCAATCCCTCGGCGCCAATGGGGTCAAGTACCTCATGGCGAGCTTCGTGGACATGCATGGCGTGTCCAAGGCGAAGATCGTCCCTCTCAGCCACATCACTCAGATGCTGCACGGCTCGGAGCTCTATACGGGAGCGGCGCTCGACGGCGTGCCGCAGGACGTGAGCTACGAGGAAGTCTCCGCCCATCCCGACCCCGATTCCGCGGTGGTCCTGCCCTGGCAACCGGACGTGGCGTGGTTCGCAAGCGATCTATGGTGCGAGGGGAAGCCGTTCGAGCCCTGCTCGCGGAACATTCTCAAGCGCCAGCTCAGCCAGGCGCTCGACCTGGGCTATGTCATGAAGTTCGGCATGGAGGCCGAGTTCTTCGTCTTCAAGGACAGCGCGGACGGCGGCTTCGCCCCCATCTCGACCCTGCCCCATCTCGACAAGCCGGCTTATGACGCAACCCGGTTGCTCGACAATCTGCCGTGGATGGCGGACCTGGTTGACGCCATGAACGGGCTCGGCTGGGGCGTCTATTCCTTCGACCACGAAGACGGCATCGGCCAGTTCGAGATCGACTTCAATTATGCGGACGCGCTCGCCATGGCGGACCGCTACGTGTTCTTCCGCTTCATGGCGAACTCGATCGCGCGCAAGCACGGGGCCTTCGCGACCTTCATGCCGAAACCGCTCGGCGACCGGGCGGGCTCGGGCGCGCATTTCAATATCTCGCTCGCGGATCCCGAGACGGACGCCAACCTCTTCGCCGGGGCCGCCGATGCACGGGGCAACAAGCTCTCGCAGCTCGGCTACTACTTCCTGGGCGGCCTGCTCAAACACGTGCCGGCGATCTGCGCCGTGTGCTCGCCGATGGTGAACAGCTACAAGCGGCTCATCAAGCAAGGCTCGATGTCGGGCTTCACTTGGGCACCGGTGTTTGCCTGCTACGGCAACAACAACCGCACGAACTCGTTGCGCATACCGCTCGCCGGGGGGCGCGTGGAGCTTCGTCCGGCGGACAGCTCCTGCAACCCCTATCTCGGGGCGGCGCTCGTGCTCGCGGCCGGTCTCGAAGGCATGCGCGAGAAGATCGACCCGG
>CAYUTT010000039.1:0-10463 GCA_964447575.1 uncultured Methyloceanibacter sp. | reverse complement strand
GCGTATCTGGACGATGAATCGATTTGTTGGCAGGACGATGGAATTTGTGTGCCCCTCCCTAGGATGCGTGGCCTTCCAGGACAATGTCGAGAACGCGTCTCAGGTCAGGCTCTCCAACGAAAGCATCGGCCCCATTCTCCAAGGCTTCGCGGCGAACCACACCGCCGAACCCGATTACGAAGACGCCGGCTGCGCGCGCGGCGAGATCCGTGGCCCCATCGCCGACCAGCGCTATGGAAAGGCGGTCTCCGGCCAACGAGCGGCACACAACCGCCTTTCCATCAGGGTGGACCAATGGCGACTGGCGGTCGAAGTCACGGTAGCTCCCGTCCTCCCCGAAAACCAAGTCGACGGCATGAATATGGGCGGTTGGAATGTCGAGAGCGCATGCCAGCGGCTCTATGGCCAGGCGGAAACCTCCGCTCAAGATATGCACGGACTTGCCCGCGCGGTAGAGTTCGGCGATCGTTTCAGGCGCACCTGGCACCATCTCCTCGACGTAGCGCGTGCCCAGCCACGTAAGCGACGTCCGGTCGGGGCGAACCACCGCGAGGCGTCGCGCGTAGACCGCATCAAGCGAGAGCGTCCCGGCCATCGCGGCCGCCGTGAGAGGGGCCACCTCTGCCTCGACGCCTGCACGTCGCGCGAGCTCGTCGATCCCCTCGATCCGGCTTAACGTGCTGTCGCAATCGAAACAGACGATGTCGAAGTCTCTTTTCCCCCAGGTCACAACTCGAATTCCACGGCCTGTTCGATCGGCGGCAACGACCTGATCTCGGCCATCGCCGTCGGGGAAAGCGGGCCAGAGGTGCTGATCAGCGCAATGGCGTTTTCGGAGGTCTCGCCGACACCGACATGCATGCGGGAGATATTGATGTTCTCCCGCCCCAGAATGCCGCCGAGCGCGCCGACTACGCCGGGCCGGTCATGATGGCGCGTGAATAGGAAATGCCCTTCCGGTACGGCCTCGACGTCATAGTCGTCGATTCGGACAAGGCGCGCGTGGCGTTCGCCGAGCAAAGTGCCGGCGACAGTTATGCTGGTGTTGCTGGAGATCGCGCAGATCTCGACCAGAGAGACGAAGTCGCGGGCGTTCTCCGTCCGGGACTCCCTGACTTCGATGCCCTGCAATTTAGCGAGATGGCCTGCGTTGACGCGATTGACGCGGCCGGTCATACGCCGGCTGAGGAGCCCGACCAACCCCTCCGCGGTGATCGGCTGCGGGTCCAACTCGGCGACGCGGCCGAACAGGCGCACCACGAACTCCGATATGGGGTCTTCGCAGATCGATCCCACGAGCCGGCCGAGCACACAGGCGAGCTGCTGGTAGGGGATTGTTCGGACGAACTGCTCGGAGGTCACCCGCGGTAGGTTTACGGCGGTCTCCGCCGCACCCGTCGCCAGGAACTTAATCAAGTCCTGAGCGATCCTAAGACTGACAGCCTGTTGTGCCTCCTCGGTCGAGGCGCCGAGATGGGGCGTCAGCACAACGTTGTCGAGCGCCAATAGCGGCGAGCCCACCGGAGGCTCGCTCTCGTAAACGTCCAAGGCGGCGCCGGCGATGTGTCCGCTCTCAAGCGCATCGACCAGAGCCCCTTCGTCGACGAGTCCGCCCCGGGCGCAATTGATAATCCGGGCGCCCGGTTTCATCATCGCCAATCGGCTCGCATCGATCAGGTAGCGCGTCTTGTCTGTCAGCGGGCAGTGAAGGGTGACGTAGTCCGCGCATGCGAGAAGAGCATCGAGTTCAACCGGCTCAGCCGCCGATTGCGTCATGATCTCCGGCGCGACGAACGGGTCGTATGACAGGACCCGCATCCTGAGCCCAGCGCAGCGCTTGGCCACCAAGCGGCCGATCGTACCAAAGCCGATGATACCGATGGTCTTTCCGGAGAGTTCCACGCCGGAGAAGCGCGCGGAGTCCCACCTGCCCTGCCGCACCGCTCGGTCCGCCTGTGGTAGATGGCGGCTGAGAGACAGCAGATGCGCAAGCGTGAGCTCTGCGGTCGTCGTTGCGTTGGCGTCGGGTGTATTGAACACCACGATGCCGCTCTCTGTCGCCGCAGCAAGGTCGATATTGTCGACGCCGATGCCGGCTCTCGCAATCGCCTTGAGACGTGTGCCAGCGGCGATGACCGACCTCGTGACGTGCGTCTTGGAACGAACGATGAGGGCATCGTAATCTGGTATGCAATCGATCAATGCCCCCTCATCGAGGCCCGTCCTCACATCGACGTGCACTCGCGTATCGCTTGCAAACAGCGCTTGGCCGTCGGCATGGATCGGGTCGGCAATCAAGATGCTGTAGAGGGCACTCATGAGATTCCGTTTCGACGAGACGAGGAAGGCGCTGGGCTCAGCCGATCAGGCATGGGACGCTCGCGTTGGTTCTTCTGCGGGCGCCGTTGCTTTGACGTAGGACTCCATTGGGGGACAAGCGCAAACTAGGTGGCGATCCCCATAGACGTTGTCGACCCGGTTCACCGGCGGCCAGTATTTGTCGACGCGAAACGCCCCCGCCGGGAAACAGGCCTGTTCTCTGGAATATGGCCGGTGCCACTCGCCGATAAGGTCCTCGACCGTGTGGGGTGCATTCTTCAGGGGATTGTTGGTGCGATGGTACCGGCCCTGCTCGATGGCCCGGGCCTCTTCGCGAATCGCAAGAAGTGCCTCGCAGAACCGGTCGAGCTCCTCCTTCGTCTCCGACTCCGTCGGTTCGATCATAAGCGTGCCAAGCACCGGCCAGCTCATTGTCGGCGGATGGAAACCGCAATCGATGAGCCGCTTGGAGATGTCATCGACAGTTACGCCTGCGCTCGCAAGAAGCGGTCGCGTGTCGATGATGCACTCGTGTGCAACACGTCCTTTGCTTCCGGTGAAGAGGATGTCATACGCGCCGGCTAGGCGCCGAGCGATGTAATTTGCGCTCAGGATCGCCACGCGGGTCGCTTGCGTGAGGCCAGCCCCGCCCATCATCAGGAGATAGCTCCACGAGATTGCCAAAATGCATGCGGACCCGAACGGCGCTGCTGAAACCGTCATGGTGTTGCCATCGGCTCCTGGGTGTCCGGGCAGAAATCGAACCAAATGAGACTTGACGCCGATCGGTCCCATGCCGGGGCCACCGCCGCCGTGAGGAATGCAGAAGGTCTTGTGCAAGTTCAGATGACCGACATCCGCCCCAAGGTCGCCAGGACGTGCCAGGCCGACAAGCGCATTCATGTTGGCACCGTCGAGATAGACCTGCCCGCCATTCGTGTGAGTAATGTCGCAAATCTCGCGCACCGTCTCTTCGAACACGCCATGCGTCGACGGATAGGTGACCATCGCAGCCGCAAGATTGGCGGCGTTCGCCTCGGCCTTCGCGCGGAAATCCTCGATATCGATATTGCCGTGCACGTCGGTCCCAACCACTACGACCTTGAAACCGCACAGCGTGGCCGAGGCGGGATTGGTGCCGTGCGCGGACGCGGGGATCAGGCAGACGTTGCGATGACCCTCGCCGCGGCTCTTATGGTAGGCGCGGATAGTGAGGAGTCCCGCATACTCGCCTTGCGCGCCGGAATTGGGCGACATCGAGAACGCATCGTAGCCCGTGATCTCGCAGAGCTTCGCCGAGAGATCGTCGATCATCTCGGCGTAACCCAGCGCCTGATCTATAGGCGCGAAGGGATGAATCTCCGCAAATTCGGGCCATGTGATCGGCAACATTTCCGCCGTCGCGTTGAGCTTCATCGTGCAGGAGCCGAGCGGGATCATGGCGCGATCGAGTGCGAGATCCCGGTCTGCAAGGCGCCGCATGTAGCGCGTCATTTCGCTTTCTGCCCGGTTCATATGGAACACGGGATGGGCGAGATAAGGAGACGTGCGGATCAGCGCTTCGGGCAGCCGGTACGCGGGATACTCGTCGCGATAGACGAGATGGTCGCCGCCGAACGCCCGCCAAACCGCTTCGAGCGTGGCCGGCCGCGTGCGCTCGTCAACGGTGATGCCGACACGATCGGCTCCGACTTTGCGCAGGTTCACGCCGTTGCTGACGGCGTTCTTCATGATAAGCCCTTGATAAGGGCCGACGTCGACGGTGATCGTGTCGAAGAAAGTTTTAGGGCTGATCTCGAATCCAAGCGATTCGAGACCGTCCGCAAGGCGCGCGGCCTTGCGGTGCACGCGCTCAGCGATCGCTTTCAAGCCTTTGGGCCCATGAAACACCGCGTACATGGAGGCGACCACGGCCGGGAGCACCTGGGCGGTGCAGATATTCGACGTGGCGCTCTCACGCCGGATGTGTTGCTCGCGGGTCTGCAATGCCAGCCGATAGGCGCGGTTCCCGCGGGAGTCGATCGAGACGCCCACGAGGCGCCCCGGCAGAGCACGCTTGTAGGCATCCTTGACAGCGATATAGGCGGCATGCGGGCCGCCATAACCCATGGGCATGCCGAATCGCTGCATGGAGCCGACGGCGATATCGGCGCCCATCTCGCCGGGGGGGTTGAGGAGTGTGAGTGCGAGCGGATCGGCGGCGATGACGGCAAGCGCCTTGGCCGCGTGCAATTTGGCAATGAGGCCGGAGAAATCGTAGAACGCTCCCTCCACGCCCGGGTACTGGAACAGCGCGCCGAACACCTGTTCGGGCTCCAAGTCCTTGAAAGGATCGCCGACGATGACCTCCAACCCGAGCGGCTCGGCGCGTGTCTTCAGCACGGCGATCGTCTGTGGCTGACATTGCGCATCGACGAAGAAGGCGTTGGCCTTCGATTTGGTTACGCGATGGGCGAGTGCCATCGCCTCAGCCGCGGCGGTGGCCTCATCCAGCAGCGAGGCATTGGCGATATCCAGGCCGGTCAGATCCGCGACCATGGTCTGATAGTTGAGCAACGCCTCGAGGCGTCCTTGGCTGATCTCCGGCTGGTAAGGCGTGTAGGCCGTGTACCAGGCCGGGTTCTCCAGGATGTTCCGCTGGATGGCGGGCGGCAGGATCGTACCGTGATAGCCCTGTCCGATCAGCGACGTGAGGACACGGTTCTTGCTTGCGGTCTCCCGCAAGCGGTCGAGCGCCGCGCGCTCTGACAGCGGCTTGCCGAAGTCGAGCGGCTTGGCTTGTCGGATATCCGCCGGCACAGTCTCGTCGATGAGCGCATCAAGGCTCGCCACGCCGATCACCCCCAGCATCTCCGCCATTTCCTCCGGCGAAGGCCCGATATGCCGGCGGTTCGCGAAATCGTAGGGCTCGTAGCTGGTTTTTGGTGTGAGGGCGTGTTCCATCTCAACCGATAAGCTCCCTGTAAGCCACTTCATCCATGAGGTCGTCGAGAGATTTCACGTCGGCGAGCTTCAGCTTGAAGAACCAGCCGGCATTTTCCGGATCGGAGTTCACGATCGAAGGGTCGTTTACGATGGCTTCATTGACCGCGACCACCTCGCCGGCAAGCGGCGCGTAGACGTCGGACGCGGCCTTCACCGACTCGACGACGGCGACCTCCTGCCCCTGGTTAAGCGTCGTGCCGATATCGGGCAGCTGCACAAACACGATGTCGCCGAGCTGCTCTGCCGCATAGGCGGTAATGCCGACCATTGCGACGTCTCCGTCGATCTTCAGCCACTCGTGGTCTTTTGTGAACTTCAGCAAAGTTGCCTCCTTGAATTCTGGATAGGCTCAATCGCGCTTGTAGTGGTGCTCGATGAAAGGAAGAGGAACGACTGCAACGGGCAATCGCTTGCCGCGGACCTCGGCGAAGAGTCGGGCGCCGAGGCCGGAGAGAGGGGTCGGCACATATCCCATGGCAACAGGCCGATCGAGACTTGGGCCGAACCCACCCGACGTGACGTGACCCACCGGGTCCCCGCCGGTTGGCTCGACGAATAAAGGCGCGCCAGCCCGTATCGGCGTCCGGCCGTCAGGCGCCAAGCCAACGCGATGAGTCCCGGCGCCCCTCTCCAGCTCGTCGAGTATAATGGGTGAGCCTGGAAATCCGCCGATGCGCTCGCCACCTCCGCGGCGGCACTTCGGGATGGCCCAAGAAAGTCCGGCCATTCCTGGCGTGGTCGTTTCATCGATGTCCGCCGCATACAGGCACAGTCCCGCCTCGAGACGAAGCGTGTCGCGCGCAGCGAGGCCGACCGGCACCACGTTCTCGTCTTCCAGCATGCCTTCAACGATCTCGCGAGCGACGTCCGATGGCATGGAAATCTCGAACCCGTCCTCACCCGTATAGCCTGCGCGCGCGACGACGCAGTTCGTGCCCATGATCGGCATTTCGCGCACGTCCATGAATCGCATACTCGTGCAGTCGGGAGCGAGTCCTGCAAGCGCAGCCTCGGCCTTCGGGCCCTGTAAGGCAACCAACGCATGATCACACCGCTCGATGTCACAGTCGCGGGAGAGGTTGTCGCGCAGGTGAGACTCGTCGTTCTCCTTGCACGCGGCGTTGACTACGAGGAGATAGTGGTCGCCACGGTTGGCCACCATCAGATCATCGAGAATTCCACCCTTGTCGTTTGTGAAAAAGGTGTAGCGCTGACGCCCTGCCGCCAATCCCACGATATCGGCGGGGACGAGACGCTCGAGTGCGCGCGCCGCATCGGCAACGGCACGCGTTTTCGGACGTAGTATGACCTGTCCCATATGCGAAACGTCGAACAGACCCGCAGCGCTGCGAGAACAGCGGTGCTCCGCCAATACGCCCGTCGGATAGTTCAAAGGCATGTCGTACCCGGCAAATGGCGCCATCCGCCCGCCCAACGCCAGGTGCAGCGCGTGCAACGGTGTTCGCATTTGCGAGTCGGGCGATGTCTTGGCTTCGACACTCATGCAGAGGCTCCTTGAACTCGCCGCCGGCGCAAACCTGCCGGCAAGAGCCCCCTCTGTCAGGAAACCTGAAAGATTCGGCGCGCTTTCCCCAAAAAGTCAGGGTCTTCGCGCCTTTTCCTCGTCGGTGGACCGGGTAAAACCCGATCGCTTTCCAGAGTGTCAGTAGTCTTGCGGTCCTTGGTGCCTGAGAGTTTCCGGGGCGGTTGCTCCTTCGGCGCCGGCGATAAGCCGGTCTCTTCCGCAAGGCGGTGATGACAGCATAGAGAATGGTGATTCCCGCACGCTTGGTCAACCGTCACGGGCGCCCATTCAGGCACAAACCGCTCCACAGCCCGACATGTGTGCGATGTCGCCAAATTTGTGAGGAGCACGCTTAGGTCTGCTTGGATGGTCTTGGTCGCGTGGACGGCGATGCTTTCGGCCAATCAGACTTCCGTTGGGATTGCTCGGACTGCGTCTCGTGTTCGAGATGCTTTGTCATTCGCAGTCCAAATGGGCTCGAGCGCATTTTCACCCCTTCGTCCCCGCCAGGAACTTGCTCAGCTCTACGGGAAAGGGGAAGACGATGGTCGAGCTTTTCTCGCCCGCAATCACGTTCAGCGTGCTCAGATAGCGGAGCTGCATCGCCTCCGGCTGCTGACAGAGGATCTGTGCCGCCTCCAACAGTTTCGCCGCCGCCTGCTGCTCGCCTTCGGCATTGATGATCTTGGCGCGCCGCTCGCGCTCGGCCTCCGCCTGGCGGGCGATAGCGCGAACCATGGTCTGATCGAGATCGACATGCTTGATCTCGACATTGGCGACCTTGACCCCCCAAGCATCGGTCTGGGAGTCCAGAATTTCCTGGATGTCATGATTGAGCTTGTCACGCTCCGCCAGCATCTCGTCGAGATCGTGCTTTCCGAGCACGGAACGCAACGTTGTCTGCGCTAGCTCACTCGTCGCCTGCATAAAGTTCTCGACCTGAATCGTTGCCCGCTCCGGGTCGATCACCCGAAAATAGACGACTGCCGAGACCCGCACCGAAACGTTGTCATGTGAGATTACATCCTGGGTTGGCACATCGAGCACCCGCACGCGCAAGTCCACACGCACCATCTGTTGGACCAGGGGAATGAGGATGATGAGACCAGGACCCTTTACGCCGGTGAAGCGGCCGAGGGTAAAAATAACGCCCCGCTCATATTCGCGCAGAATCTTGATTGCCGCCCATAGAAAGAGCAGGACGATGAGGCCAATCGTGAAATAGAAAGTGAGGTCAAAGAACATTTCGGGGACTCCTCCATTAGCTCTCGTCGGCGGAGTCGGCCTCGACCTCAAGCACGAGGCCGTGCATGCCGATCACCCGCACAGGCTGGCCCTTTTTCAGCGGCGCCTTCGAGACGGCCCTCCAGCGCTCGCCATGGGCGAAGACGTGCCCTTTGCCCCCTCGCCAATCGTCGACCTCGCCGCGCACTCCAGTCATCTCCTCGATGCCTGTAGCGATCCGCGTTCGGTGGGAACGGATAGCCAACCTCACCACGACCAGGGTCAGGGCAAGGCTTGTCGCCGCGACGGCGCCAATCACGGCCCAGGAGATCTGGAAATCCGGTGCCTCCGTGTCGATGAGAATGGCCGCACCGAGGAGAAACGCCGCCGCTCCGCCAACCCCTAGAACGCCGAACGACGGGCTGAAGGCTTCGGCCACCATCAAGCCGACACCGAGCAGGATGAGACCAAACCCTGCGTAGTTCACAGGTAGCAGGGCAAAGGCATACAGGCCGATGAGCAAGCAGATGGCCCCGATCGTTCCGGGGACGAGTGCGCCTGGATTCATGAACTCGAAGATCAGTCCGTAGATGCCGATCATCACCAGAATGAGTGCGACATTGGGATTGGTGATCGTGGCAAGCAGCCGCGTCCGCCAATCCGGCTCGATATGCTCGACCTTGAGATTTTTCGTGTCGAGCAGCACCTCGACTTTGCCGACCCTCACGGTGCGGCCGTGCGCTTGACCCAGCAAATCATCGATGTCATTCGCGACGATATCAGCGACGTTCTCCTTCAACGCCTCGCTTGCGGACAGACTTGCCGCCTCGCGCACCGCCTTCTCTGCCCAATCGGCATTCCGGCCTCGCAACTCCGCGAGCGAACGGATATAGGCAACGGCGTCGTTGACGGCCTTGGTTTCCATCGGCTTCGTCGGGGATGAGGGTGCTGTGTCTTTCTCCTCAGATTCGGCTTTCTCGTTCTTCTTGGTCTTCTCCTCGTCCTTATCGCTGCCGGGCAACGGCAGGCCACCACCGATGGCAACCGGTGTCGCAGCACCGACATTGGTCCCCGGGGTCATAGCCGCGATATGGCTCGCATAGAGTATGTAGGCGCCGGCGCTGGCCGCCCGCGCGCCGCTCGGGTGCACGTAAGTCGCGACCGGCACCCTGGAAGCAAGAATGGCGCGATTGATGTCCCGCATCGAGGTATCGAGACCGCCGGGCGTATCCATCCTCAAGATTACGAGGGAGGCCCCCTTCTCGGCCGCGGCATCAAGGCCTCGCCGCAGATAATCAGCCGTCGCCGGGCCGATGGCCCCTTCAATCGGCATGACGAGTGCTTTTGGCGGGCTTGGCGGATCTACGGCCCAGGCGGGCGCCGCCAACAGGAGAGTCACAACAGCGGACGCCGCCGCCAAAACGGTGAAGAGCGCGATGTTGCTCCTCATTGGGGGGACTCCCATGGCTTGGCCGGGGATCATCCCAGCCATCGCTTCCCCCGTGCCTTGATTCAGGTCAAGCGTACCACCACCGAGAGCCAAAGTCTTTGTGCTGCCCACGAAAGGGGCGGCTCACAGCACGCTTTAGCGCGGCGCGTTCTCGGTGGCAGGTCCTCACAGGCTCAGAACAGATGTCAGGGCGGTCAGCAAGTCCGACACTATCGACGGCTGGCGCGACCGCAGATTCGACGGCGGCATCGTCATCGATGTGGCCACTGGCGAGATCATCATTGGGGGCCTGTCCATGCCGCACTCGCCGCGCGTTTATGCCGACAAGCTATGGGTACTGAACTCCGGCACCGGCGAGCTCGGCTGGGTCGAGCCCGCGGAGAAGGCGGCCGATGCGAAGTTCCATGTCGTGGCGTTCTGTCCGGGCTTCGTGCGCGGGCTTTCTTTCCATGGCAAGTACGCGCTGGTCGGGCTCTCCAAGCCGCGTTACCAGCGCTTCGAGGGACTCGCGCTCGACAAGAAGCTGGCCGACACAGACTCCGAGCCGTGGTGCGGGGTACAGGTCATTGACCTCGATAGTGGCGCCTGCGTGCATTGGTTCCGCATCGACGGCGCCATCGGTGAGCTTTACGACGTCGCCGTGGTGCCGGGCGTCACGCGCGCCATGTCCTTGAGCTTCGCCTCGGGCGAGGTACTGGGACTCGTCACCCACGACCCGTTAGCGGTGAACCCGTCCTCCTAACGCCACTTGAAGCGGCAGCCCTGATCCGGCCCGCATAAGTCAGCGCGTTCGTGGAATCCCCAAGTACCGTGTCGTTCCTCGTCGAATGAGGCGGCTCGGGAGCTTGCCGCGGAGAAAATAGTCCAAGCGGGCAAAGAAACCGACAGGGTAGCGGAATCGGGGACGGCGCGCCTCCAAGGCTCGCGCGATGACATTCGCAACCTCGCTCGGATCGCGCG
>CAYUTT010000038.1:0-10473 GCA_964447575.1 uncultured Methyloceanibacter sp. | reverse complement strand
CGGCGTTCGCGTTAGTCCATGATAATCGCGAAGACTTTGAAGTCCTTGGTCAGGCGGAAGTCGTACTGGCCTGCAGGACATTGCACGTCCTCGGCTTCGTATACGCCGGTGCCCTCGGTTTCCTTCTCGTACTTGCCGCCTTCACAGCCCCACTGTTCAACGGCCGCCTTGATCTTGGCGGCCTCCTCTGCCGTGGGTTCGTCGTCGGCGAATGCAGGAACCGCAGCAAACATCAAAGCAGCAGCAGCGATCGAAAGTTTATTCATAGGATGAGCCTCCTTCAGCGAAGGTATCGGTTACGGACATAGTCGAAACGACTCGCCCACCCGCAGCGTTTCCCTGCGGGAACTTAGCCCCTCGTATGGGGAGAAAACAGGAAAATTGTGAGGGAAACACCGGCAAAGATTTTGCCGTGGGCGTCCGCCGCAAAAAAGGGGGACGGGATGAGCCATCCCGTCCCACAATTTCACCTGAGCTATCGGCCTGCGTTGCCTACCACTTCAGCCTGGCGCCGGCCATGAGCGTGCGGCCGATGCCGGGCTTGAGACCGTCCTCGCGGTCGGTGATGTAGATCTTGTCGGTCAAGTTCTGGCCCGAGACGAACAGAACGAAGTTCGTGTCCGGAATGGTGTAGTTCGCGCGGGCGGAGAGCAGCCACACGCCGGGCACCTCGCCGTCCTCGCCTTCCGGATCGCCGCCAAAGGGCGTGTTGTCCTCGTCCGTGAAGAAGGCGCCACGATAGGTCCAGCTCACACTGGCGTTCCAGCCCGCCGTGCTTTCGATACCGGCCGTGAGGTAGGCGAACTCGCGCGGCACTTCGGGCACGAAGTTGCCGGCCACCGACTCGCCATCCTCGTTGAGGCCCTTCTCGATCTTGTTGTCGGTCAACGTATAGCTGCCTTCGAGATAGGGGTTCAACGTCCAGCCGGTGAAAGGCCTTGTGTCGAGCCGGGAATAAGCCTCGAAGCCCGTATTGTGCACCTCATCGATCAGCGTAAAGACGTTCAAGCCGCCCGCGGTCGTCGTGGACCCCTTGATCTGGTAGTCCTCGATACGCTGGTGGAAACCGGCGATATCGAAGGTCAAACCCTTGATTGCCGTCGACCGTACACCGAGCTGGAAGTTGTTGCCGAGTTCGTCCCCGGGAGGGAAGGCGGCCTCGCGCAGAACGCCCATGGTCAGGCCACGGTGATAGCCGCCATAGAGCGTGCTGCTATAGGTCGGCTTTGGCAGGTCAACCGGGCCTAGTGACTTCGAGCCCCAATTCACTGGCGCATCCTTCCGGCCGAAGCCATAGGCAAAGGCGACGCCGGGAAGGACATGCGTGCGCTCGACGGATTGGGTCAGCGGATCGCCATCGAAGTCCTCGATGATGATGCATTCCTCACCGCCGAACACGCCGCCCGGGCACTCGTCGAACTCCTCGTCGTCATCGCCCGGCAAGGCAGTGGTGCGCCGCGTGATGCGGTAGTGATCGACCCGGGCGCCGGGTACCACGTTCAAGGCGTCCGTGACGGAAATATCGGTCTGCAGGAAGGCCGAGAAGGCGTCCGCCTCCGTGGCCCGATCGAAGACGGTCAGACCCCTGGTATCGAAGCCGTTGAGGATCTCGCCCTGGCGGCCGAGGATCACTTTGTCGGTAAAGTCGTTGTACTCGTACCGGATGCCGGCCTGCACATCCTGCGACAGCCCGAAGAGGAACGGCCGGTTGGCGAACTCGGTCCGGAGTTCCGTGCCGAAATTGTCGTAGTTGCGGAGCCGGCCTTCCATCACGCCCTCGGGAATGAAGATTTCATCGCCGTCAATGAAGGGACTGAAGCTCGTATCTTGAGCTAGCGGATTCTCCTCCTCGACGTTGAAGTAGCGATGCCGTTTGAGGATCTGCCCATAGGCCCGCGCGGAGATCGTGGTGTCCGGGTCGACGTAGTAATTGTAGATACCCTGGAACAGCCACAGATTGGCGTTGAACTCATTGAGCCCGGAAGCCGGGTTGAAGCACGTCTTGCAATGCTTGATGCGGTTGAGGAACTCCCGCTCCACGAAGCCGTTCGGATCGTCGTCGTCACCCTCCAGGTTCGACTCGTCGTAATTGTCGCGCTGCGCGAAATAGACCGTCGAGAAGGTGAAATCGGACTTCTGCCCCTTCCAGCCAAGCGCTCCGTAGAAATCGTTGTAGCGCAGCCGCTCGGTATCCCAGGCGCCTTGCGCGTTGGCGCCGGTATAAGACAGCACCAGGCCCCAATTGCCCGACGTCTGCCGCGTATGCGCATGCCACTTGGTCGCGTCGCTGTTGTCGAGGCCAGGTCCGTCCACCGCCACGGAGCCGCCTTCGAACGAAACCACTGACTCGCTCGGCCCGAAGGGCTGGAGATTGCGGAAGTTCACCACGCCGTAATTGTTGTTGGGGCCGTAGGTGATGACGGTACCGCGCAGAACCTCGACGGACTCGATACGTTCCGTCGGCGGCACGTAGTGGGTCGATGGGTCGATCCACAGGCTCTGGTTGATCGACCGGCCGTCCTCCATGACCAGGACCTTGCGCGAGCGCCGCGCGGGCGAACCGCGCACGCTGACGCCGCCGTGACGGCCGAGGCCATCGTCGTTGACGATGGCGACGCCCGGTATCGTCGACAGAATTTCGTTAGTGGTCAGCGGATCCTGCTCGTTGATCTTCTCACGGGTCACACGGCTGGCCGCACCCGCGAAGTCCTGCAAATTGCCCGGGACGATGCCTTGCGTCGGCACGATCGGCGACTGCGCCGAATTCACGGAGCGCTCGAAGCTTGCTTCGCCGCCTGGAGGCCCATAGTAGCCCGGCGTGGGCTGCGTGATCAGGTTCGGCAGGACCAGCTCCGGCTCGAGCGGGGCCGGCTCCACCGGCGCGGGCGGTGGCGGCGCAGAGACCACGGGTGTTGGACGCGGCTGCGGGCGAGGACGCGGCTCGGGCCGCACTTCGGCTTCCACCGCCGGCGGCGTGACCTCGGGTTCGGGCTGCGGCTGGATGATCTCGACCGGAGGAACTTCACCCTCGTCCACTGCGGACGGCGCCGCATCCTCCGCGGCTTCAATGTCATTCGTCTGCGAAAAACCTTCGCCCGGTGCGAAAACCGCAACGCCGAGCGCGACGGCGCCCCCAAACAAGCGCTTCTTCATGTCAGACCCCCCAGTCCTCTCACCCTTGGCAGCCCAAGGATGTGTTCCCTGTCGTCCGGGACGATTGTCGTTGTTGACAGTGAGGAGGCGGGAAAGTCGGCATTGCCGTACGGCCAGGTGCAGAGATCGGCCTGGTACGACTGCCTCGAATGCCCCGCGAATCCCCCGCCATTCGTTGCCCCAGGGAAATAGTAAACGAGGGATTTGAGGGCGCTAGGCAAAAGTCCGGGGAAGTCTTGGCATACGACCACTTCATACCGGGGCGAACCAAGGGTGGTGGGGCACTCGCGCGGCAGGGCCGATTCCTGGGGTTTCTCCCGTCGTTTGGCCGAAAAACTGGCGGAATTTTGCGCGTTAGACCATAGGATTTCTTCCTATTTTGAGATGCCAACATGCGGCTCCAAGGCGCTTTCCTCGACTCGTCCGGTTTCTTATGGCTGTGGCCCAGATGCCACAACTTAAGGCCGTTCTTCGCAGTTTCATGGCCGCCGGGGCCGGCGTGCGCCATTTCGGGGCCGTTCCCCGATGACTGCTTTGCCCTGGCGATCCACACCGATGCGACCGCTATGAGGAAGCGTTGGCGTTGTCCGCACATGAGCAACTCACTGAACCAAAGCTGATCGCCTCGAAATGACAGTTGCCCTTTATGGAAGACGAGGCAGGTTATTTTGGTATGTCCGTTACCAAAGTATCCGCTAGCAAGATGCTTGAACCCGTTGGGGCTCCACGTTAAATAACGTTCGGCACTTCTAAAGGGCCATAAGTCTTTGGTTTGGAGGTAGAGGCCTAGCATCTCGTCGAGACGCCAAAGTTGGGCGGCCGCGCTAAGTGCCCTAAGCCAAGATACAAAACAGATACAGGAGCGGTGGAAGCCGCCGGTGAGCCCTTCGGCAACCGAAACCTGTTTGTCTCACCACGGCTCGGTTAGGGAGGTTTTTGTGCGCTTGACCGCCAGTTGGACGAACCAGAAAAGGCTTAGGCCAATTCGCAGACACATGGCTGCGCTGCTTGCTGCAGCCTCACTCTCCTTGGGCTGCGGCGCTGCCGTCGCCGAGGAAGGCAGCATCGCCGTCGAGCTCAACAAGCTCGAGGCCCACAACAACGATTGCCGCGCCTATTTCGTAATCGAGAACAAGAACGACAGAAACTATGACGCCCTGAAGCTCGACCTTGTGCTGTTTCGGCCGGACGGCGTGATCGGCCAGAGATTTGCCGTCGAGCTCGCTCCGCTTAAGGCCAAGAAGCGAACCGTGAAGCTTTTCGATGTCGCCGATACCTCATGCGACGACGTTGGCAGTTTCCTAATTAATGACGTTATGGAATGCAAGGCCGACTCCGGCGACGTTTCAGACTGCTTGCAGGACATTTCTGTCTCTAGCCGGACCGAGCATCAGCTCACCAAGTAAGGACGCGTTCCGTGGAACAAGAAATTGCTGTAGCTGCCGCCCAGCACGACTACACCGTCTGGGGCCTCGTCATGCAGGCCGACGCGGTCGTCAAGGGCGTGATGATCATCCTCGTGCTCGGCTCGGTCGCTTGCTGGGCGATCATCTTCGAGAAGATCGTTCGGGTGGGCGGGCTCAAGCGCGGCGTTCGGCGCCTAACCAAGGCGATGGACGGAGGCCATGTTCGCGGCGGCCTGGCTGGCCGCGTTCTGGAGGCGGGTGAACGCGAACTGATAACCGATCAGGACGACAGCCCGACCGAGAGGCGCTTCCGCGTCGAGACCGCCATGCGCTTCACCCTGAAATCGGAGATTCAGAAAACCGAGGTGGGTCTACCGTTCCTCGCCACGATCGGTTCGGCGGCCCCCTTTATCGGCCTCTTCGGTACGGTCTGGGGTATCGTCAACAGCTTTACCGCCATTGCCCAGCAAAAGGACACGAGCCTCGCCGTCGTTGCGCCCGGCATCGCCGAGGCCCTGATCGCCACGGCGCTCGGTCTTTTCGCAGCCATTCCCGCCGTCATGGCCTATAATCAGATCGCGGTTGCCCTCGGGCGCTCTTTTGCGCGCGGCAATAGCGCCGTCATCGAGATCGCCCGCGACCTGGTGGCAGACGAAACGCACCAGGCACCGGAAGCGCGGCGCGCCCGCGGCGCCAATGTCGAGCCGCTGCGCGCAGGAAAGCATTCGTAATGGGTATGGCAGTCGGCAATAACGGCGGCGGAGACGACTCCGACTACCGGCCAATTTCCGAGATCAACATCACGCCGATGGTCGACGTGATGCTGGTGTTGTTGATCATCTTTATGATCACGGCGCCCCTTCTCGTAGCCGGCGTTCCAGTCGAACTTCCCAGCACGGCGGCGGCCAAGGTGAGCCAGCCGCAGAAGCCGATGATCGTGTCCCTCGCCTCGGACGGCTCGATCTATGTGCGCGAGGAGCAGGTCACCACCGATACGCTGATACCGACCCTCATCGCGCTCCGCCAAAGCGAAGGCGACACGGTGGTCTATGTCCGGGGGGATAAGAACCGCCCTTACGGCGAGGTCATGGAGATTCTCGGCCGCGTCGGGCAAAGCGGTTATGCGCGGGTTTCCCTTCTGTCAGCGCCCAAAGCAAATGGGGGAGCGGCGGGGCAAAGCCAATAGGCTCGTAAGCGAAACGTCATGGCCCTCCGCATTGTCACTTGGCTGGTCTCGCTCGGCATTCACGGCGCCGTTGCGCTCGCAGTGTTCATGCCCGCCGCCGGCGGCGTGTCCCTCGAGCAGGGAACCGGCGACGATATCATGGTGATCGAGCAGGGCATCGCCTTGCAGGGCTTCGCCAAGCTCGGAGAGGACGTCGTCACCGTCGAGGCGGTCCAGGCACCGCCGATGATGGCGGCCGCGGCCCAGCCGCTGCCGGAGCAAGTGAACCCGATCGAAGAGCTTCCCGTGGAGGACGTGCCCGAGGAGATCAAGCCGACGGAGCACCAAGTCGTGGCCTCCGATACGGGTCCCGAGCAGGAGAATGTCAGGGAGATCGATCCCGAGGAGACGGAGGAGCCGGATCTCGAGGAGATCAAGGAGCCCGAGCCTGAGCTCGAAAAGCCCGAGCCGAAACCCGAGGAAGTAAAGGAGCCCGAGCCTGAGGAGGTGGAGCAGCCCCTCCCGCAGCAGGCCGCCGTCGTTCCACAAGAAAGCGTCATTGCCATGCGCGAAAGCTCCGGCGAGGAGCTGCTGGGGGGCGATACGACGGCGCACCACGCCTATCTCGGCAAGCTCAGGACCCATCTCGAACGCAGCAAAGTCAACCCGCGCACGAACCTGGTCGGCACCGCGGTGGTGCGGCTCACTGTGAAAACCGATGGCGCGCTCGTCTCTCAGAGAATCGTCAAGAGCTCCGGATCGAAGGTCCTCGACGATGCGGCCATGGCCTCCATCGAGAGAGCCTCGCCGTTTCCGCCGATCCCCGATGACGTCGGCCGGGAGACGATCGAAGTTTCGGTGCCCTTCCGGTTCACCGTTCGCTGACGGCGGACGCTCGCTCGGCTAGAAGAACTCGTAGCCGATGAACACCTTCAGGGCGGCGTCCGACGTGGCGTCGGTCAGTCCGAGTTGAACGCCGAGGCTGAGGACAAGCTCGGCGCCCTCGCCTTTGCCGAACTGATCGACCTCCGATTCGCCGAGCGTGTAATAGAACGCAGGCCCGATGCTGTGCTCCTGGTCGTTGAACGGGCCGCTATTTGCGAGGTCGTCGATCTCCCCGAACATTTCCAGCGCAAGCGCAAGCCGCTCCGTGACGTCGTACTTGGCCTGCCAGCCATACTCGAATCCCCAGCTCTCCTGATCGGCAAGTTCCCCGAACTCCCGGAAGAACAGCGGGTTGAGCGTTAGCAGAAATTCGCCTTTGGCCAGTTCGACGATCGGCCCGAAATGGAAACTACGCGCTTCCGTGCGGCTCGCTTCCTGCACCGGCTTCTCGACGCCGCCTTGAACGGCCAGCCCCAGCCCGTCTCCCTCGAGAGCGATGAGCTCGAACTGAGACTCGAATTCGATGGCGGTGAGCCGGAAATCATCCTTGATGGGTTCATCGAAAGCGTGCGTGAGCGCGATCAGCCAAAAGCTCGTGATGCTCATTTGCAGCTCAAGCTCGTGGCTTTGGCGAAGCGGCGCCTCCTCATCGTCCGGCAACACGTCGAGGTCCTCAACCACCTCCCCTTTCGGTATGCCAGTATGCCATGCCCCGCGATATTGGATCTGGACCTCGCCCGCATTAATGGTCGATTCCTGAATCTCGAACTCCGCGAGCGCCGGCGTCACTGAGGCGATAAGAATTGCCGACGCAGCGAGAGCGCATCGCCTATTCGGGACGAGTCTCCGCTGTCGATTGCGCAGGGAGTACAGCACGGTCAGTATTCCACCGCGAAGGTGACGCGCAGCGCCGCCTCAGGCGAGGCATCCGTGAGACCAAAGAGAACGCCGGCGCCAAGCGACCACTCGCGCTCCGCATTCTCCGCCGAGAACAGGTAGAGGCTCGGTCCCAGTACATGGACCTGCTCATCGAACGGCCCGGCATGGACGAGTTCCTCGATCTCGCCGAAGCCAAGAACGGCGACCGCCCAGCGTTCCGTGACGCTGTAGCGCGCCTGGGCGGCATACTCGAAGCCGAGCCACTCTTGATCCTGGTTGCTGCCGACCTCATCGAACAGGCGCGGATTGAAGGTGAAGAGCCACGGTCCCGGCGCGAATTCGATCACGGGTCCGAACTCGAACTCGTCCGGGTCGTCGCCATCGACGAAGAACGAGTTTGGGCCGTAGCCCAACATGAGCGCCAGGCCGAAGGTTCCGCCCCGCCGTGGCACCAGCACGAATTGCGTCTCGGCTCCGATTGAGACGAGCTCGATCGACTCGCCCGCCGGCTGCTCGACATTGGGCGTGAGACGGATCATCCACCAATCGGTGAGCCCGTATTGGAGCTCCAGCTCATGGCTTTGGCGCAGGAGGTCGACGTCGTCTTTGTTGGAGGCCCTTGGCAGGCCCCAATGCGAGGCGCCGCGATACTCCGCTTCGAATGCACCCTTTTCGGCGTCGACTTCGGGAATTTCGAACTCGGCGAGCGCCTCGAAACCGACCGCCGTGCAAGCGGCGGCCGGCAGAAGCCAAGCCATTGTTCGGAAAAGTGCCCTCACCTTCGCCTCCCCCCGGAGCGAAAGGAGACAGGTCTAAAGGATTGCGGCTGACATTCCGCTGACAGACCGGGAAGATTGGTCTGGTGACAAGGATAGAATGGCGCCCTTGGTACCCAATCGGATAGCACCAGACCGTAGCGCCAAAAGGCGGTAGCCAGACTCCAGACCAAACGCAAAAGCTGTCCCCCACCAGCCTAAGCTCGAAGCGGTTTGCCCGCCTTTTAAGCGTGTCACCACGAATGGCAAATATCCCCTGTATGACATGGCATGTCCAGCAAGAGCAGAGGGAATAACTGGCAATCTATCTAGGAGTTACCGCGACGATTTCATGAAATGCCTGCCAGTCGAAGCTCCCCAGAACCGGCCCTTTCGGGGCAAAATGCAGTATAGGTAACAAGCCGTTCGATTGACGGCGGGAGGGCGCCGGAAAGGGCCCGCCGGCGGCCCAAGGAGATTTGAAGGCCGATGCGTTACCGCACGAAGCTTTTGATCGCAGCCGGGTTGCTGCTGGCCATGTCCCTTTCCGCGGCGGCATTGGCCTATTGGGGCGTGGCCCAATCCCATCACTACCTTACGCGGTCCCGCATCGCCCACGAGCAGCTCGAGCGGCAGCTCCAGCTCTCCCGGCACAGCCAGCAGCTGTTCAAGGCCTGGACGGACACGCTGCTGACCGGGATGACGGACCGGCCACTCGGCGCGGCCTATCTGAACAAGGTCATCGAGGCAGACCTGTCAGCGCTCGAGGAACTCTCTGAGAGAGAGCTTGCCATGACGCGCGGCGAAGAGAGGCGCGCCGAGGAGGCAGAGCTCGATCGGCTTGCCGCGATCCGGCGGGAATACCAGCACACGCTGGACCAGCTTGCCGAAGTGGAGAAACTGCGGAGCCGTGGCCGTCCGGACATCGCGTGGCAGAACCTGATGGAGTTGCTGCGCGGCGGCATCGACCAGAAGCTCAACGAGCTGATCGAGATCGCCGTTGCCGACGAAACCGCGGAGGTTTTGAGGATCGATGCCGACGCTGCCAGGCTGTTGACCCGGTTGGAGCGCGTGAGCCAGATTCACGCGGCCCTGGCCGTTCTCACCACGCTCGGCCTGGCCATCCTGCTCATTCGCGGCTTGCGCGCACCTCTTGCCGAGCTTCTGCGCGGCACACGAAAACTCGCCGAAGGCGACCTGTCGCACCGGATCGCCGTATCCGGCCGCGACGAGTTCGCCGAGCTCGGTCGAAGCTTCAACGGCATGGCTGCGGATCTGCAAGCCCATCAAAATGCGCTGCAGGACGCCCGCGATAATCTGGAGTTCGTCGTCGAGGAGCGCACGGAGGAGCTGCGTCAGGCGAACGAGTCCTTGCGCAAGATCGACGAAACCCGGCGTGCTTTCTTCGCGGACATCAGCCACGAGTTGCGCACGCCGCTCACCATCATGCGCGGTGAAGGCGAAATTGCGCTGCGGGGCAAGAACAAGCGCATCGCGGAATACAAGCACTCCATTGAGCGCATCGTCGAGCAGGCAAAGCACCTCTCCGTGCTCGTGAACGATCTATTGTTCATTGCCCGGCAAGGCGCCGGCGCCGCAAGGCTCAATCTTCAGCCGCTCGACCTGACGAGCCTCGTGGAGAAGGTTTGCGGCGACGCCAAGGTGATTGCCCACAGCAAGTCCATTGGCATTACGCTGGCCAATGGCGCGGCCCATGAGATGGTTCGCGGCGACGCGGCCAGGCTGCGGCAGCTCTTCCTCGTGCTCCTTGATAATGCGGTCCGATATTCCAAATCGAAGGGAGCGATCGAGGTCGAGGTCGGACGGTCGGACGGCGAGGTCACAGTCCGCGTTTCCGATTCCGGCATTGGCATTCCGCCGGATGAGCTCGAGGGCGTCTTCGAACGGTTCCGCCGCGGCGGCAACGCGGCTGAGATGAACGAGGAGGGCCTTGGGCTCGGCCTACCACTCGCGAAGGCGATCGTGGAAGCCCACCGAGGCCGGATTGAGATGAGGAGCACGGTAGGCAAAGGAACGATCGTCACGGTTTCCCTGCCGGCCGCGACAGAGGGAGGACAAGCGTGAACGTGCTCTTGGTCGAAGACGAACCGCGAGTCGCCGACTTCATCGACCGTGGGCTGCGGGCGGAGAACCATGGGGTGACGGTTGCCTCGACCGGTGGCGAGGGGGTCGATCTTGCCAAAACCGGCGAGTTTGACGTGATCATTCT
>CAYUTT010000037.1:0-10556 GCA_964447575.1 uncultured Methyloceanibacter sp. | reverse complement strand
GATCTGCGCGCGCTCGGAGCGCGTCGGCGCCGACGTCTCACGCGAGGGCGTGCAGCGCGATCTTCTGCCCTTGATCGAAGGCACCACGGTCGGCACCAAATATGGGCCGGTAAAGACGGACCATATTCTCTTCATCGCCTCGGGCGCGTTCCACATCGCCAAGCCCTCGGACCTTCTGCCCGAGCTGCAGGGTCGCCTGCCGATCCGCGTGGAGCTGCGCGCGCTGACCGGTGAGGACTTCCGCCGTATCCTCACCGAGCCCAAGGCCTGCCTCATCAACCAATATGTGGCGCTGATGAAGACGGAGGGCGTCGATCTGAGCTTCACCGACGACGCCATCGACGCCATCGCCGACATTGCCGTCGAGGTGAACACATCCGTCGAGAATATCGGCGCGCGCCGCCTCATGACCGTGATGGAGCGCGTCCTCGATGAGATTTCCTTCGAGGCCTCCGACAAAAGCGGCGAGGCGATCACCATCGACGCAGCCTATGTCCGCGAGCATATCGGCGACCTCGCCAAGAACGCCGACTTGTCGAAATTTATTCTTTAGGCCACCGAAAGAGGCTTATCCGCGCGCCTTCCGCAGCCGCACATAGAGGGCGCCTTCGCCCCCGAGCCGCCGCGGCGCTTCCGAGAAACTGACGATCAGCGGCGCGAGGTCGCCGTGAGTGAGCCAGTGCGGCACCGCCTGGCGCAGCACGCCGCGCGCCTCCTCCTCGTAGAAGCTCGCGGGCTCCTCGCGCACGGCGCCCTTGCCGGTGATGACCAGCACGTGGCGATAGTCCTTCGATTGCGCCCATTTGAGGAACTTGCGCAAGGCCACATGCGCGTCGCGCTGGCGCATACCATGAAGGTCGAGCTTGGCCTCCACGGCGAGCGCACCGCGCTCGAGCTTCCGCGCGGTCTGCCGGTCGAGGCCTGCGGCCGGTGCATGGCTCGGCCGCGGCGGTTGCGCGGGCTTGGCCTCAGTCTTAGACGCCTCCTTGGTCTGCATGGCCTTGGGCGGGCGCACAGGCTTCGGCGGGGCACCGATCCGCGCCACGCGGTTCTTCGTCCGAAGCGGCTTCGCCGTCTGGGTGACGCGCGCCCATAGTTCGGCGTCGCTCTCAAGCTCGGCATCTGTGTCGCGCTTGCCCATGGAGGCCAGCATACCGCAACGGGACTTAACGCTTCGGCAGCAGGATGTAGAAGCGCGCTTCGGTTTTGGTGACGCCTGCGATGGCGCCGGCTTCCGCGCCAGAGCCCCAATAGATGTCGCCACGCTCCTTTCCTCTGATGGCGGAGCCCACATCTTGCGCGATCATCAAGCGGCGGAATGGCTTGCCGTCCGGCGTCGGCGCCTGCGGCGCGGCGACGAACACCGGCGTACCAAGCTTGTGATAGGCGGCATCGACGGCGAGGCTACGGCCGGGCGTGAGCGCCACGCCCTGCGCACCGACCGGACCGTCGCCCGCTTCCGCCGCCGGCAACTCGTGGAAAAACACGTAGGACGCGTTCTCGTGCATCAGGGACCGGCCCCCCGCAGGATCGGCGCGGAGCCATCCCTTGAGGCCTTCCATGGTGAGACCTCCGGGAACCTTCTCCCCCCGCTCGGCCAGCAGCCTGCCGATCGACGTATAAGAATGGCCGTTCTTGGCTGCATAGCCGAGCCGCGTCCACGACCCGTCCGGGAAGCGCACGCGCCCCGACCCTTGGATCTGCATGAAGAAGAGCTCGACGGGATCGTCGAGATAGAGCAGTTCGAGCCCTTGGCCCGAAAGCGCGCCGGCGTCGATCTCCGCGCGCGTGTAGTAGGGCACGAGATCATCGCCGTTCCTGCGCCCCACGCTGAAACTGGCGTTGTAGAGCGCGCGCAATTCATCCGGCGTGACCTGCACGAGATCGTCCGGGCGCCGATAGACGGGAACCTGAAACGCGTCGTTTCGCTCGCGCGAGCCGTTCACCTCGGGCTCGTAGTAGCCGGTGACGAGGCCGGGCTGCTCCTCCTCGACACGGTGCGGCACGAAGTGTGCTTCGAAGAAGCGCCGCGCGGCCTTGCGATCAACCTTGGTCCCGAGGTTCAAAACCTCTTGGCAAGCGGGATTGCTCGCAGACCGTTTGCTGCAGGACTTGCGCAACGCGATAAAGGCCGCGGCGTGATCGTCACGAGCCCAGCCCTCGATCTCGGTGAAGCTGACGGGCGTGAGCCTGATGGCTGCCTGATCGTCCACCTGGTACCTCCAAAGGAGGAGCGCAACAATCGTGGCAATCGTGCCAGCAGCTATGCCCGTTATCCACAACGCGTGCCAGCGCATTGTTTGGACTTCCCTCAAAACAGATCCGTCATGCCCGGCCTTGAACTGGCATCCACGAGTTGAACCAGAATGGAAGACGCGGATGGCCGGGCCTTCGCCCGCCGAAGCGGTGCGCGCTTACTGCCAACCATAATGCTTCGACCCGCATAGGCGGGACAAGCCCGGCCAGGGCTGAATCTGTTGAAGAAACAGGGAGGAAGGAACAGGCAGGCTAATTGGCGGCTTCGGTGGCGACCAGCTTCCAGTTGGGGTTCCGGGAAGCGATGTCGCGGGCAAAGGTCCAGATGTCAGTGACCTCGCGGACCTTTTTGGGGTCGCCCTCGACCACCTCGCCGTCAGCGTCGTGGGTAACCGAGATGAGCTCGCTCACGAACTTCACCGTGATGAAGGCCTGCTTGTCCTTGATCTCCGCCTCGACGATGTTGGCCTTGTCGATGCCGACCAAGGTCGATTGCAGCACCTCGCCGCGCGTCTCGCGCTCCTGGATCGCGCGCATGAAGCCGTCGAGCACGTCAGCACCGAGTAGCTGCGTCAGCATCTTCTCGTCGCCGTCGGCGAAAGCACCCACGATCATCTCATAGGCGACCTTGGCGCCGTCGAGGAACTGGCCCGGATCGAAGCCGGGATCGGCCTTGATCAGCGCGGTCAGCGCCTTGCCGAGCGGGCTGTCCTTGGTGGCGAAGCGCTCGAGCCGCTCCGCGATATCCTCCGGCGAAGGCCCGGAAGCCTCGCCGACAGGGCCCTGTCCCGAACGGCTGCGCGGTAGCGCCACGACGGTTCCTTCCGGCGCGGTCTGCTTCGCGTCGGGGCGGGTATAAGGATCGTAAGGCTGCCGTTCGTTGCCCGTGCGGCGTCCCAGGACGCTGCGCAGCCGGATGAAGATCACGACCGCGAGCACCAGGAACAGCAGCGTATAGATATCGAAAGCTTCACTCATGCCTTGCCGCCACCCGCGTCTCGACCGAACCCGCCAACCGTGCGGAATGCTCTAGGTGGAATATTGTAGCGCGCCTAGAGATTTGCCAGCGCGAGCCTTGCGCCGCAGGTGGCGTTTTTCGCGCCCCAACCGCAGCAATTCGGCCCCAACTTAAGGCATTCCCGCAAGCTGCGCCAACCCTAAACGGCCTTGCGCTTAATTTAGGCTCAAAACAGATCGCCGCAGCCGAATTGCGGGCGCAGGCATCCCGTGCTAGCCAGCGGTCCCTGAGCTGCGGAGGGAGGGTTCCATGGCCAAGACGCCCAAGAACAACGACGACGCGAAGAAAACGAATGGCGACGGGCCGAGTCCTGAGGAGACGCCCGCTGCCCCTGGCCCCGGACAGTCCGCGGGCACCAGCGCGCGCACCGCAACGGGCGCCCAGCTGTCGATCCTCGCCCAATATGTCAAGGATCTGTCCTTCGAGAGCCCCGGCGCGCCCCAGACACTGCAAGGGCCCGGCCAGAACCCGCAGCTCAAGATCGGCGTCAACGTGAATGCCGGTCCGCGCGGGGAAGATATCTATGAGGTGATCCTCAACATCGAGGCGCATGCCAAGTCCGATCAGGGCGTTATCTACAACGTCGAACTTGCCTATGGTGGTCTGTTCCGCCTCGTAAACATTCCCCAGCATTTGCTTCAGCCGGTGATGTTCGTGGATTGCGCGACGCTCCTGTTCCCGTTCGTGCGGCGGGTGCTATCCGACGTGGTCCGCGACGGCGGCTTCCCGCCGCTGCTGCTCGATCCCATCGATTTCGGCAGGCTCTACACGCAGAACATGGCTCAGGGCCAAGGCGATCCGTCTCAGCCGAATTAGTCTTCAGGCATAGCGCAGCCACAACGCATCCGCCCCGAGCGTGGCGATGAAGGCCTGGTGTGCCTCAAGTTCGGCGGCGCTGACCCGGGGGCTGAGCGGTGCCGGCCGCTGGCGCACCACCGATTCGCCCGCCTGAACCGCCGATTGCGCGCCATTGGCAGCGAATTCGAGCCGCGCCTGATGCCCGCCCACCAGCTCCACATAGACCGAAGCCAGCAGCCGGCAGTCAACCAGCGCGCCGTGCTTCTCGCGCTCGGTGAGGTCGACGCCGTAGCGGCGGCAGAGCGCGTCCAGGCTCGCCGGCGCGCCAGGGTGCCGCCGGCGCGCGAGCGCGAGCGTATCGACCACCCGGTCCCAGCGCAGCAGCGGCAGCGGCACCCGTTCGAGCTCGGCATTCAAAAAACCGAAGTCGAACGTGGCGTTGTGCATGACGAGCATGGCGCCTTCGACGAAGCCGAGCAGCTCGTCGGCGCGCTCGGCGAAACGCGGCTTGTCCCGCAGAAACTCGGTCGACAGCCCGTGCACCTCGAACGCTTGATAAGGCACCTCGCGCTCGGGGTTTAGATAGCAATGCCAGGTGCGGCCCGTGGGGATGCTGTTGACCAGCTCGACACAGCCGATCTCGACGATGCGGTGGCCCTCGAAAGGGTCGAGCCCCGTGGTCTCCGTATCGAGAACGATCTCGCGCAACCTGCCCTCGCTGACTACTGACGCAGTCGCGCCATGACCTCGCCGTGGCGAGTTTGCAGCGATTCGATCACGCGATCGAGTTGCGCGTGCAGGTTTTCCAATGTCGTGCCGCTCTCGACCATAAAGTCGGCACGCCGGCGCCGCTCGGCGTCGGAGAGTTGCCGCGCGCGCAGCGCCTCGAACTTCTCCACCGTCATGCCGTCACGCGCCAACACGCGCTCTCGCTGCACGTCGTGCGGGGCGGACAGCGCAATGGTCAGGTCCACGCGCGCCTCCGCACCCGTCTCGAAGAGGAGCGGAATATCGAGCACGGCGATCTTCGTCCCCTTCTTCTCCTCGGCCTTGAGGAAGTCGATCTCCGCCGCGACCACCAGCGGGTGCACGATGGTCTCGAGCGCCCGGAGCCGTTCGGGCTTGCCAGCGACCTCCTTAGCGAGCATCGCGCGGTCCACGCGACCCTCGCGCGTCGTGCCCGGAAAGGCCGCCTCGATCAAGGGCACCGCCTCGCCTTCATAGAGATGATGCACATAGGCATCGGCGTCGAACACGGGCACGCCGCGGCGGCGGAAATGCGCGGCGGCGGACGTCTTGCCCATGCCCATGCCGCCGGTAAGCCCGATGACCAGCATCAGCCCTCTCCAAGCGTGGCGATCACATGGGCGCGCAATTGCGGCGTCACTTCGGGCCGCACGCCGAACCAGCGCTCGAAGCCCGGCACCGCCTGGTGCAGCAGCATCCCGAGCCCGTCGACGACGGGATTGCCGCGTTTTGCCGCCTCGACGAGCAGTGGCGTCAGAAGCGGAACGTACACGATGTCGGCGACCACGGCCGTCTTCGCGAGTTTGGACAGGTCGATGGCAAGTGGTGCCTGTCCCGTCATGCCAAGGCTCGTCGTATTGACCAGGAGACCGCAGCCCGCGAGCGCAGCGTTCCGCGCTTCCCAATCGATGACCTCGACGCGTGGTCCGAAGGTCCGCGCCAGAACCTCCGCCCGGGCCCGCGTTCGATTCGCAAGCAGGATGCGCGCCTCGATCGTCTTGAGCAGGCCGTAAAGGATGGCCCGGGCCGCGCCGCCTGCCCCGAGCACGAGCGCCGCGCCGAGTTCCTGGTTCCACTGCGGCGCCTCGGCGTCGAGATTGGTCAGAAATCCGTACGCGTCCGTATTGCTCGCATGCAGAGCTCCATCCGGATCGAGCCACAGTGTATTCGCCGCACCGATGGCGATGGCCGCCTCGTCGGCCGAGTGCGCGGCACGCAAAGCGGCCTCCTTATGCGGCAGCGTGACATTGGCGCCTACATAGCCGCGCTGGCCGAGCTCCCGAAGGAAGCTGTCGATCTCCGCAGGATCCACGGCCTCCTTCTCATAGGCGCCGTCGATACCGTAGCGCTTCAGCCAATAGCCGTGGATTACGGGTGAGCGCGAATGCGCGACCGGCCAGCCGATAACGCAGGCGCGCCGTGTCATGGTCAACCCTCGAGGCCGCCCTCGCGCCGAAGCGTATCGAGGAGCGGCAGGAGCGGCAGGCCAAGGATGGAGAAGAAGTCGCCTTCGATCTTCTCGAAAAGCTGGATACCGAGGGACTCGATCTGATAGGCGCCGACGGAAGCAAGTACCGCCTCGCCCGCTGCGGCCAGATAGTGGCCGATGAAGGCCGGCGACATCTCGCGCATCGTCAGTGTCGCCACATCGGTGTACGCCCACACGCTTTCGCCGTTCGTGGCGACGGCGACGGCTGTGTGCAGTTGATGCGTCTTGCCGTTGAGGTCGAGAAGTTGTTTGCGCGCGGCCTCCATGCTGTCCGGCTTGGAGACGATCTGGTTCTCGAAAACGAGCACCTGGTCGGCGCCAATCACAAGAGCACCTTCGGCAAGATCGCTGACCGCCTCCGCTTTGGCGCGCGCCAGAACTTCGGCGACGTCATGGGGATCGAGTGCTTTCTCGCCGCCGATGGCCTCGCGCATGGCGGTCTCGTCGAGGCCTGGCGCCTCGGCGACAAAGGCGAGACCCGCCGCTTCGAGGAGCCGCGCTCGCGTCTTGCTGGTAGATGCGAGGATGAGGGGTGGACACCCGGCTTGAAACGCGCCTGTCATGCTTCGAGCGCCGGCGCTTCGCGGTCGTGATAGAGGCGCAAGATCGCCGCCGCGGTCTCTTCGATCGACCGGCGGGTCACGTCGATAATCGGCCAGCCGTGGCGGGCACAGAGCTGGCGCGTCTGGGCGATCTCCGCCGCGATGGCGTCGCGGTCCACATACTCTTCGAGATGCCCATGGGCCTGCTCGATGACCCGGTTCTGCCGCACCTGCGCGATGCGCTCCGGGCTCGCCACCAGCGCCACCACGAACGCCTTGGTCTTCTGCTCTAGCTCGGCCGGGAGCTGCACGCCCGGCACCAAGGGCACGTTGGCGGTCTTGAACCCGCGATTAGCGAGATAGATGCTGGTCGGCGTCTTGGACGTGCGGCTGATGCCCAGAAGAATGATATCCGCGTCGTTCAGATTCTCGGGCAGATGACCGTCATCGTGGAGCATCGAAAAATTGAGGGCCTCGATGCGGCGGAAATAGTCGGCGTCGAGCACGTGCTGACCGCCTACGGTCGGTGTCGACGCCATCCCCAGATAGGATTCGAAGACTTGCAGGACGTGCTTGAGAGGCGCGACGCAAGGCACTTTGAGCTGCTTGCAGGACTGCTCCAGCGCGTCGGCAAGCTCACGGTTGAAAAGGGTATAGAGGACGATGCCGGGCGTGGCTTCCACATCCTTCAACACCCTATCGAGCTCGCGCCGGCTGCGTACCAGAGGATGAAGGTGCTCGATGGCGCGCACCTGCGCATATTGCACGCGCACCGCCTTGGCCATCGTGGCGAGCGTCTCGCCCGTCGCATCGGAGATCATGTGCAGGTGGAACGTGCGCTGTTGGATAGTCATGTATGGCCTCTGGATAACCGTCATAGGTTAACCGAGCAACCTCGGACCAGCCGCTCGTCCTCCCCGTTGACCCTGCGCAGCGCGCCAACTTCTTCACAGATTCGCTTGTGTCGAAAACATGACGCCGTTTGTGCAAACGGTCACAATACTCCTTTTGATCCCCAGCTCCGAGGGAGGGATGCCCACAGGCAATCCCAGCATCTTCCAAGACGCCACCCTCGGACAATGCCCCTGTAGCACCGAGACTTAGGGCTCATTTCCGGGTGATCCAGCCACAACACAGCCTTGTCATCGCCAAAGTGTCAAACACGAGGTACGAGCCCCTGTCGAGAGGCTGGTGATGACTGTGAATGTCCGCTATTCACGCCCTAATAAAAGTAACAGAAACCCTTTTAGAGAATCCTTTTTATTGATGTTTTAGAGAGGCGCATGTCGGCAGCCCCTTCTTCACCCTCCCTGCTGCTATCGGCCCTTCATGGAGAGATCAACGATCCGCCTCCGATCTGGCTGATGCGCCAGGCAGGGCGCTATCTCCCCGAGTATCGGGAGGTGCGGAGCAGCGTTTCCTCATTCTTGGATCTCTGCTTGACGCCGGCTCTTGCCGCAGAGGTCACGTTGCAGCCCTTGCGGCGGTTCGCTTTCGATGCCGCCATTGTCTTCTCGGACATCCTGGTCGTGCCTTACGCCCTCGGTCAGAAGGTCGCTTTTGTCGAGGGTGAAGGTCCGAAGCTCGAGCCCATGCGCGATGGTGCCGCCATTGCCAGGCTCGATCCCGCAGCCGCGCCAGGCCGGCTTGCCCCGGTCTGCGAGACCGTGGAGCGGGTTGTCGCGGGGCTGCCGGCATCTGTCCCGCTGATAGGGTTCTGCGGCGCCCCCTGGACGGTGGCCACCTACATGGTGGAAGGAAGCGGCAGCAAGGATCAGGCCTCCGCCCGGGCCTTCGCCTATCGCGATCCGGAAACCTTCCAAGGACTCATCGACGTTCTGGTGGAAAGCTCGGTTGGCTATCTGGTTGCGCAAGCGCGTGCTGGCTGCCGGGCGCTCCAGATCTTCGACAGTTGGGCCGGAAGCCTGCCCGAGGGCGAATTCGGCCGCTGGTGCATCGAGCCCACGAAGGCGATCGTCGAGCGTGTGAAGGCGGAGGTCCCCAGCATTCCCATTATCGGCTTTCCGAGGGGATCGGGCCCGCTTGCCGAGCACTATGCGCTCGAGACGGACGTGGATGCCCTGGGCTGCGACACGAGCCTTCCGCTTGGGTATATCCGGGACCGCCTCCAGAACCGCCTGCCCGTACAGGGCAATCTCGATCCCGTCCTGCTCGCCGTTGGCGGCCCCGCCCTCGACGCCCGCATCAAGACGATTCTTGAAACGCTGGGCCAGGGCCCCTTCATCTTCAATCTCGGCCATGGCATCTTGCCCGAGACCCCCATCGAGAATGTCGAGCGGCTGGTTGCCCTGGTGAAGAGCAGCCCCGCTTGAGCCCCACCCCTGGCGATCCCATGTTTCTTGCCTATATCAAGGCCTTCCACATCATCGCCGTGATCGCCTGGATGGCGGGTGCCCTCTATTTGCCGCGGCTTTTCGTCTATCACGCGGCGAGCCGGGTGGGGTCCGAGCAGTCCGAAACCTTCAAGGTCATGGAGCGGCGGTTGCTCCGCTACATCACCACACCGGCCATGGTTGCGGCCTGGATTTTTGGCTTAATTCTGGCGTTCTCGCCGCTGATCGACTGGTCACGGGACGGCTGGTTCCACGCCAAGCTGCTGCTCGTTCTGGTCCTGTCGGGCTTCACGGGCCTGCTCGCCAAATGGACGAAGGATTTCGCCGCGGATCGGAACGTGCGGTCGCAACGTTTCTACCGGATCGCCAACGAGGTCCCCACGCTGCTGATGATTGTCATCGTCATTTTGGTCGTGGTCCGGCCGTTTTAGAGAGGAGGATCAAATCTATTCCGCCCGCGATAAGGGTCTGCTATAAGACGAGTCGCATCCATTCCGGGACGCTGCCGCGGTCCGGGCTTTTCCCACCAAAGATCGGGTCACTCGGACTGGAGCAGGCGTCACGCTTCGCCTCCCGCCAAGGCATACCCCTTTTCCCTTCCGAACGTATCGCGCCGAACATGCGCGGCATTCGAAACATCAACACGCAACACTTTCCGCATTTGGAGTAGCAGCGCATGCAGGAAATGAAGCTGCAGGATTTGAAGGCCAAATCGCCGACGGAGCTCTTGAGCTTCGCCGAGGAGGTCGAGGTCGAGAACGCGAGCGCCATGCGCAAGCAGGAGCTCATGTTCGCGATCCTGAAACAGCTCGCCGCCCGCGAGGTGGACATTACCGGCACGGGCGTGGTCGAGGTGCTGCAAGACGGCTTTGGCTTCTTGCGGTCGCCCGATTCGAACTATCTCGCCGGCCCCGACGACATCTACGTCTCGCCATCCCAGATCAGGCGCTTCGGCCTTCGTACCGGCGACACCGTCGAGGGTCAGATCCGGAGTCCCAAGGAGGGCGAGCGTTACTTCGCGCTTCTCAAGGTGAACACCATCAATTTCGAGGAACCGGAGAAGCAGCGCCACAAGATCCATTTCGACAATCTGACGCCGCTCTATCCCGACGAGTGGCTGGAGATGGAGACCGAGGATCCGACTCGAAAGGATCAAACCGGCCGGGTCATCGACATCGTGGCGCCCATCGGCAAAGGCCAGCGCGGCCTTATCGTCGCTCAGCCGCGCACCGGTAAGACCGTCATCCTCCAGAACATCGCCCACGCCATCACCGCCAACCATCCGGAGTGCTATTTGATCGTGCTGCTCATCGACGAGCGGCCCGAGGAGGTGACCGACATGCAGCGCTCGG
>CAYUTT010000036.1:0-10927 GCA_964447575.1 uncultured Methyloceanibacter sp. | reverse complement strand
CGCCTGCCCTGCCGCTCCATCTCCTCGGCGAGAACACGGGCGAGTTTCGGCCGGTCCACCGTCTCGATCACGTCGAACAGGCCAACAGCCTCTTTGACCTTGTTGGTCTGGAGTGGCCCGATGAGATGGAGCTCAATGTCGGGATGGAGTGCCTTCAGCGCTGGCCATTTGCCATACGCCTCCTGCACGCGGTTTTCGCCGAACACGCGCTGTCCCGCCTCGATGGCTTCCTCGATGACGGCTGCCGGCACCGTCTTGCTGACGGCGACGAGCTTCACCGCGCTTGGCCGGCGCCCGACGGCCTCTGCGGCGAGTGCGATCTCTTCCTTGACCAGGCGCAAGCGGGCCGGGATCTCGGTGGCAGAGTGATGCTGGGTGGTCATCGCGGGTCCGTAGAGGGCATCGTCGCTTCCGTGGCACGCTTGCTGGACGGGCGGCGTCCTCGCGCAACTTGACCGTCTCCGGCATTTGGGTTCGATTGCCGCGCCGAATCGATGTGAATGGATGGATAAGCCAGATGGCCGCGGACCGCTACGACGCGCCGAAACGTGAGAAGCATTGGCAGGAAGCCTGGGAGGCGAAGAATATCTTCCAGGCCCGTGAGGACGATGCGCGGCCGAAATACTATGTTCTCGAAATGTTTCCATACCCGTCCGGCCGCATCCATATGGGGCACGTGCGGAATTACACGATGGGCGACGTGGTCGCCCGCTACATGCGCGCCAAAGGCCACAACGTGCTTCACCCCATGGGCTGGGATGCCTTCGGCCTGCCGGCGGAGAACGCCGCCATCGAGCGCGGCGTTCATCCAGCCAAGTGGACCTACGACAACATCGCGACCATGCGCGGCCAGCTCAAGAGCATGGGCCTCTCGCTCGATTGGTCGCGAGAGCTCGCGACCTGCGATGTCGAATACTACCACCAGCAGCAAAAGCTTTTCCTCGACATGCTCGAAGCGGGTCTCGTCGACCGCAAGACACGAAGGGTCAACTGGGACCCGGTGGACAACACCGTGCTCGCCAACGAGCAGGTGATCGACGGCCGCGGTTGGCGTTCCGGTGCGCTGGTCGAGCAGCGCGAGCAACCGGAATGGGTGTTCAAGATCACAGCCTATGCGCCGGACCTGCTCGACGCGCTTCAAGGGCTGGACCGCTGGCCGGAGAAGGTGCGCCTCATGCAGGCGAATTGGATCGGGCGGTCGGAAGGCGTGCTTATCCGCTTCGAAACGGCCGCAGGCACCGCGCCCGAGGGACTCGACTTCATCGAGGTCTTCACCACCCGGCCCGACACGCTGTTCGGCTCGGCCTTCATGGCCATCGCGCCCGATCATAGCCTCGCGCAGGCCATCGCGAAGACGAACCCGGAAGCAAAAGGCTTCATCGAGGAATGTCAGCAACACGGGGCCAGTGCCGCCGAACTCGAGACGCAAGAGAAGAAGGGCTTCGACACAGGCGTGCGCGTGGTGCATCCGGTCCTCGAGGGCGCCGAGCTCCCGGTCTATATCGCAAATTTCATTCTGATGGAGTATGGCACCGGCGCCATTTTCGGCTGTCCGGCCCACGATCAGCGCGACCTTGAGTTCGCGCGGGCGTATGGGCGCGCGGTCGTCCCCGTGGTGTTGCCGCCGGGCGAAGATCCAAAGACGTTTGCAATCGGCGACGAGGCCTATACGGGCGACGGCGTGTCGTTCAACTCGGGGTTCCTCGACGGCCTGAGCGTCGCGGACGCCAAGAACGCCATGGCCGACCGCTTGGCCGCGCGGACCGTCCAAAGCAAGCCGCAAGGGATACGGAAAACTGAGTTCCGCTTACGGGACTGGGGTATTTCCCGCCAGCGCTATTGGGGCTGCCCCATCCCGATGATCCATTGCAAACGTTGCGGCATCGTGCCGGTGCCGGCGAAGGACCTACCGGTGAAGCTCCCTGACGACGTGACCTTCGACGTGCCGGGCAACCCGCTCGACCGGCATCCCACATGGAAGAGCGTCAAGTGCCCCAAATGCGGTGGGGACGCGCGACGCGAGACGGACACGATGGATACTTTCGTCGATTCGTCCTGGTACTTTGCGCGTTTCTGCTCGCCGCGCGCCGATGTGCCGACCGACACAAACGCCGTCGGCTACTGGCTGCCCGTGGATCAGTATATCGGCGGCGTCGAGCATGCGATTCTGCATCTGCTCTATTCGCGCTTCTTCACGCGCGCGATGCATCGATGCGGACATGTGGCTCTCGACGAGCCGTTCCGCGGCCTCTTCACCCAAGGCATGGTGACGCACGAGACCTACAAGGACGAGCATGGCAAGTGGCTGTTGCCCGAAGAGGTAACGATGCGCGACGGCACGGCGGTGCAGACGAAGACTGGCGCACTCGTGACGGTCGGCGCGGTGGAGTCGATGTCGAAATCGAAGAAGAACGTCGTCGATCCCGACAGCATCATCAGCGCCTATGGCGCAGACACGGCGCGCTGGTTCATGCTCTCGGACACGCCGCCGGAACGCGACATCGAATGGACGGCGGCCGGTGTCGAAGGCTCGCACCGCTTCCTGCAGCGCGTCTATCGCCTGGTGCGGGAGGCGGCCGCCAAGGGCGCCGCGCCGGGATCGCCCGCGCCGGCCAAGACAAGCGCCGAGGCAGACGCTTTGCGCCGCGCCGCGCACAAGACCGTAGCGGGCGTCACCGCAGCCATTGAGAAGCTGCGTTTCAACACGGCCGTGGCGCAGATCTACGAGCTCGCCAACGCCCTCTCGGCCTCGTTGCAAGCGGCCGGAAAGCAACCGGGAGACGATCTGCGATTCGCGCTGCGGGAGACCGCGGAACTGCTGGCCCGGGTTGCGGCGCCGATGGTGCCCCACCTCGCCGAAGAGTGCTGGGCGATCCTGGGCCATACGACGCTTTTGGCCGAGGAGCCTTGGCCTGTGGCCGATCCCGCCCTCCTGGCCGAGGACACGGTGACCATCGCCATCCAGGTCAACGGCAAGCGGCGGGGCCAATTGACGATTGCGCGAGACGCCTCGAAAGAAGATATTGAAGCTGCGGCGCTGGGGCTCGAGACGGTGGCCCGCGCCATAGGGGGACGCAAGATCAAGAAGGTCGTTGTCGTGCCGCAGAGGATCGTCAATGTGGTGGCGTAGCCTTGCCCTGGTCCTGGCCGGACTTTTGGGGGGTATGAGCCTTGGCCTGACCGGTTGCGGCTTCCAACCCCTCTACGGCTCCAACACTACCACGGCGAGCGGTGCCAGGCTCTCCGAGGCCATGGCGTCGGTGGACGTGACGCCCATTCCCGGCCGGGTCGGTCAGAAGGTCCGTAACGAACTGATATTCACCAATACCGGCGGCGGCCACGCGGCGGAGACCAAGTACACGCTCAGAATCGCCATCCGGGAGCGGGTGATCGACCAGCTCGTGCGGATCACGGGTGACGCGCGCGGACAAGTCTATCAGCTCGAGGCAAGCTTCAAGCTTGTCGATGCCTCAAACGGTCACGTGCTCCACGAGGGCACCGCCATGTCACGCGCGCCTTACAGCCGCTTCCAAGAGATCTTCGCGAATGTGCGCGCCCGCTACGACGCGGAGGACCGCGCGGCGCGCACGGTGTCGGAAAGCATCAAGACGCAAGTCGCGGCCTTTCTCGCAAGCTCCGCTTGAACGTGGGAGCGAGCGGTCTGGCTTGGCCACGGGTCACCTCACGCCGGTTCTATGGTTGTCTATAAAGCCTCGGGCGTTCCGCGCTTCCTTAAATCACCCGATCTCAAGTGCCGCTTCGCGTTGGTCTACGGTCCGGACGCGGGGCTCGTGTCCGAGCGTGCCGTGGCACTGGCCAAGGCGTTTGCCCGCCGGCAGCTGGGAGCCGCGGAGACCGTTCGTCTCGACGACCGTGATTTCTTGGAGGACGCGGCGCGGCTCGATATCGAGCTGCGCACGCGGCCGATGTTCGCGGATGCCAAAATCGTCCGCGTCACGGCCGGGGCCCGGCTCGATGTGCCGTCGCTGAAGGCCTTGCTCGACGAACCGTCGGACAATGCACTTATCGTCGAGGCCGGCAATCTCCGGCCCGATTCGGCTCTGCGGAAACTCTTCGAGAAGCGAACCGACGCCGCGGCGCTACCTTGCTATGCCGATGAACGCGATCTGGAAGCCGTTATCGATGCAGAGCTCGCGGAGGCGGGCCTCCGCATCGACCGGGAAACGAAGGCGTATTTGATGAGCCGGCTCGGTGCCAATCAGGCCTTGTCGCGCGCCGAGGTAGCCAAGCTTGCGCTCTATGCGCGCGGTGGAGGCACGATCACCCATGACGACATTGCGGAAATCGTAGGCGACGCCGCCGAGATCGCACTTGAGAACTTCGTCTTTGCGGCGAGCGCCGGTGAGCCGCGTGAGGCGCTCCGTGAGTTGCAGCGTCTCGCCGCGGCCGGGACCGACCGGTCCTATGCCCTGTCCGCGCTGGCCAGGCACTTCACACAGCTTCATCGCGCCGCAAGCGCGGGCAACATCGATCAAGCGGTCAGGTCCCTCAGGCCCCCCCTGCACTACAAGCGCAGGGATGCTTTCACCGCGCATTGCCGGCGCTGGGGCGCCAAGCGTCTGGCGCAGGCGTTGCCCCTGATCCAAGAGACGATCAGGCGGCAGCGCCGCTCGCCCGACCTCGAAGGCGCATTCGCCGAGCGCTTGCTGCTCACACTGGCATCGAAGGTTTGACCGCGCCTGCGCGCCTCCCTATGCATGTCCGGCTCAAGGCCCGAGAGGACGAGATGGATCAAGCAACGTTCGAGCGCCGCAACCAGCTCTTCATGCTGCTTCGCGAGCGTGCGTTCCGCCGTGGCCGCGTCGTCCTCGCCTCGGGCAAGGAGAGCGACTACTATTTCGACATGAAGCCCGCCATGCTCGACCCCGACGGGGCAGCGCTCATGGCGGAGCTAATTCTGACGGCAATTCAAGGCGTTAGCGCCGACGCGGTGGGCGGGCTGGAGATGGGCGCGGTGCCGCTTATCGCACCAGTCGCCATGAAGAGCCCGGCGTTCGGACGTTACCTGCCAGGCTTTTTCGTGCGCAAGGCGGTCAAGGACCACGGCACCCAGAAGCGTATCGACGGCAACGACATCGCAGGCAAGTCGGTTGTCATCGTCGAGGACGTGACCACGACCGGCAACTCGGCCATGGACGCGGTCAAGGCGGTCGAGGATGCTGGCGCCAAGGTGGCGCTCGTCATTTCGATTCTCGATCGCGGCGAGGGCGCGGCCGAACTCTATGCGCAGGCCGGCATTCCGTTCAAATCGCTGTTCAGGGCGGAAGAGTTTCTGGCTGGCGGTTAGCGGCCGGGTCTGCGCATGAGCCGCGTACGGATGTCCTCGAACTGATCGAAGTTCGTGTAACGGATGCGGAGCTCGCCCTTCTCACCACGACCGGGTTTGATCTCGACTTTCAGGCCGAGCGCTTCGTGAAGCTCCGTCTCTACTGCGCGCGTGTCGGCATCCTTGGCGCGTCCTTTGCGCTTCGGGGCGGCGCTCTCTTGCTGCGCCAGGGCCTCGACCTGGCGCACCGTTAACCCTTCCTTAACGATACGGGCCGCGAGCGCCGCTGCATCCGGGCGCCCAATCAGTGCGCGGGCGTGGCCGGCGCTGAGGTCGCCGGCGCGCACAAGGTCCTGCACCGGCTTCGGCAGCTTGAGCAGGCGGAGCGTATTGGCGAGGTGGCTGCGGCTCTTGCCGATGACCTTGGCGAGGTCTTCTTGCGTATAGCCGTGGCCTTGCATCAGCGCGTGGTAGCCCTCGCCCTCCTCGATGGCATTCAGGTCCTCACGCTGGACGTTCTCGATGATGGCGATCTCGATGGCTTCCTGATCGGAAAGCTGGCGAATGACGACCGGCACCTCGTGGAGGTTGGCGCGCTGGGCCGCGCGCCAGCGGCGTTCGCCCGCGACGATCTCGTAGCGATCGCCGCCACCGAGAGGCCGCACCACGAGAGGCTGGACGAGCCCGCGCTGGCGGATCGAGGTGGCGAGCTCCTCGAGTTGGTCCTCGGAGAAATCGCGGCGCGGGTTGAAACGGCTCGCCTTCAAAGACGAGAGTGGAACCGTACGCTGATCATCGCCGCGGGCCGCATCGTCGGCGCCCTCCCCGATGAGCGAGGCCAAGCTCCGCCCCAACCGCTTCTTCTGTGCGCTGACCGCCATTTGTTCTCTCCAAGCTTGGGCCGCGGGCGGCCGATCTTCTCTTACGCTGCCCGTATCCGCCGCTCGCGCTCGATCACCTCGGAGGCGAGCTGGATATAGGCCTGGCTTCCGGTGCATTTGTAATCGTAGAGCAGCACCGGCTTCCCGTGAGACGGCGATTCCGCCACGCGCACATTGCGCGGAATCACCGTGGTATAGACCTTTTCGCCGAGCACCGCGCGCACGTCCTCGACCACTTGGTCGGACAGACTGGTGCGCTGGTCGTACATGGTGAGCACGACGCCGTGGATCTGGAGTTTCGGGTTCAGGCGAACCCTGATCTCTTCCACGGTGCTGAGCAGCTGGGCGAGGCCTTCCAGCGCGAAGAACTCGCATTGCAGCGGGACGAGGACCGCGTCCGCCGCCGCAAGGGCGTTTAGCGTCAGAAGATTGAGCGAGGGCGGGCAGTCGATCAGCACGTAGGTGGTCGCGCTCTCGGGGTCCTCGGCCGCCATGAGCGCCGCAAGACAGTCCCTGAGGCGATAGTGCTTGCCGCTGGTGCCGGCCGCCTCGCGCTCGAAGGACATGAGATCGATGGTGGCGGGCACGATGGAGAGGCGGGGTACGTGGGTCGCGACCTTGGCCTCGAGGATCGAGGCCTCGCCGGCGAGCACGTCGAAGGTCGATCGGTCGCGCTGCTCGATGCCGAGCCCCGTCGAGGCGTTCCCTTGTGGGTCGAGATCGATAATGAGCACCCGCTCACCGACCGCCGCGAGCGCCGTCCCGAGATTGATGGCCGTGGTGGTCTTGCCGACCCCGCCCTTCTGATTGGCGAGCGCGATCACGCGGGTGCGTGGGCGGCTCATGACGACCTCTCGCGCAAGCCGCTCACCTCGACGATGCGCGAGTCGGGGGACGTGAGGCTTGGATGCAGGCGGACGGCGAAGTCCCACCCGGCCAGGGCAGTTTCGATCTCGGCCTCTGCCTCGCGACCCTTCAGGAACAACCCCCTGGTTCCTTCGCCGAAAAACGGCTTGGCGAGCTCGAAGAGACGCGGGAGCGGCGCGAGCGCGCGGGCGCTCACCACGTCCGGGCTTAGGCTTTGAGCCTTTTCGGCAAGCTCTTCAATACGCATGGCGTGAATGTCCACAGGGGCCGCGGTGGCGCGGGCGACTTCGGCGAGAAACGCGCATCTCTTACGGTTTGAATCCACGAGATGCATGCGGAAATCCGGCACCTTCGCTTGCAGGATGCCCACGACAAGCCCGGGGAAGCCTGCGCCCGATCCAAGATCGAGCCAGAGTCGCGCGTCCGGCGCAAGGCCGCGCAGCTGCGCCGAGTCGGCAAAATGGCGGGACCAGAGTTCGGGCAGGGTCGAGGCGGAGACGAGATTGATCGCCTTCTGCCAGTGAGCGAGCAACTCGGCGTAGCGGGTGAGGCCCAGAATTGTTTCACGTGGAACTTTAAAGGCTTCCGCGAACGACTCCGGACTGTCGATGAGGGCTTGTCCGCTAAGCCTCGCGATCATGCGCTTTTCGCCGCCGCGCCCTTCTTCAGATGCGCGAGCAACAGCATCAGGGCCGCGGGCGTCATGCCGTCGAGGCGCGCCGCCTGGCCAAGAGATGCCGGTCGGTGGCGTTCCAGCTTCTGCCGAATTTCGGTGGAGAGGCCGGGGAGACCGGCAAAGGAAAAGCCCTCCGGGATGCCGATGGCTTCCTCCTTGCGGAAGGCGGCAATGTCCAGCTCCTGGCGCGCGACATAGACGGCGTAGCGGGCGTCGGTCGCGAGCTGGCCGGCGATGCCGTCCTCGAGCGCGCCGATCTCGGGCCAAATTGGCGCGAGCCGCGCAAGATCGATCCCGGGGTAGCTCAGGAGATCGAAGGCGCTCCGCTTGCGGCCGTCGCGATTGACGACAAGGCCAGCCCTGGCGGCCTGGTCCGGCGTCATGGTCAGGCTCCGCAGCAGCGCGGCGCCCGCTTCGAGCTTCGCCCTCTTCGCCTCGAACGCCGTGGCGCGCGTTTCGCTCACGCAGCCGATCGCCAGCCCAAGCGGAGTCAGGCGCTGATCGGCGTTGTCGGCGCGGAGCATGAGCCGGTACTCGGCGCGGCTGGTGAACATGCGGTAGGGCTCGGTGACGCCGCGGGTCACGAGGTCGTCGATCATCACGCCGAGATAGCCGTCGGCGCGGGTCACAGCGAAGCGATCTTGCGCGCCAGAGGCCACGAGCGCGGCATTGATCCCGGCGATCAGCCCCTGCCCCGCCGCCTCCTCATAGCCCGTGGTGCCGTTGATCTGACCGGCGAGGAACAGCCGCGCCACCGCTTTGGTCTCCAGGCTCGGGTGGAGCTCCCGCGGGTCCACATAGTCGTATTCGATGGCATAGCCCGGGCGGATCACGCGCGCCGTCTCCAGCCCCGGGATGGTCCCGAGAAAGGCGTGCTGCACGTCCTCAGGCAGCGAGGTCGAGATGCCGTTGGGATAGACCGTGTCGTCGTCGAGACCTTCGGGCTCCAGAAAGATCTGGTGGCTGCCGCGCTCCTTGAAGCGGACGATCTTGTCTTCGATTGAGGGGCAATAGCGCGGGCCGATGGATTCAATGGCCCCCGAATACATGGGCGCGCGGGCGAGATTCGCTTCGATGATGGCGTGGGTCGCTTGCGTCGTGTGGGTGACGTGGCAGGGCACCTGTGGCGTCGTGATCCGCTCCGTGAGGAAGGAGAACGGCACCGGCGGGTGGTCGCCCGGCTGCACCTGCAGGCGGTCCCAATCGATCGTCTGGCCATCGAGGCGCGGCGGGGTGCCGGTCTTGAGCCGCCCCATGCGCAGGCCCAATCCGTAGAGGCGGTCGGAAAGGCCGAGTGCCGGAGCCTCGCCCATGCGGCCAGCGGGGATCTTGGTCTCGCCAATATGGATGAGGCCGCGCAAGAAGGTGCCCGTGGTCAGCACCACGGCGCCGGCCGCGATGCGCCGGCCGTCCGTAGTGACGACGCCTGAGACCCGGTTGCTGTCGACCAGGAGGTCCTCGACGGCCGCCTCGATCACGTCGAGATTGGGGGTGCTGGACATCGCCGCCTGCATGGCCTGTCGGTAGAGCTTGCGGTCGGCCTGGGCGCGGGGGCCCTGGACCGCCGGGCCCTTGCTCCTGTTCAGGACGCGGAACTGGATTCCGGCTTCGTCGGCCACGCGGCCCATGAGGCCGTCGAGCGCATCGATCTCGCGCACGAGATGGCCTTTGCCAAGGCCGCCGATCGCCGGGTTGCAGGACATCTCGCCAATGGTCGAGAAGCTGTGGGTCACGAGCGCCGTCTTGGCGCCCAGGCGCGCGGAGGCGGCGGCCGCCTCGCAGCCCGCATGACCGCCGCCAATGACGATAACGTCGTAAGCCTTCATGGCCCGTAGGTAGTCGGTTGCGGGGCTCCCGTCAAAGCACTGAACCGGCGATGTTTCACGTGAATCAATGCAGGAGGCCCCTCGAGACGCCGCCTGCCGGCGGGTCCTCAGGGTGGCTATTTGCCGATGCAGAACTCGGCAAAGATGGCGCCCAGGACCTCCTCGACATCGATGCGGCCGGTGAGCCGCCCCAGATGGCGGGCGGCGATGCGGAGCTCCTCGGCCTTGAGCTCCGGGGAAAGATCATGGTTAACAAAACGTTGCAGAGCGTCCCGGCATGAGACGAGCTCGACCCGATGGCGCGTCCTGGTCAGCGCGGCGCCCTCCGGCGGCGCGCCCTGCTCTCTGGCGATCCGTTCGAGGTGCGCGATCAGCAAGTCCAGGCCTTCGCCAGTCCGCGCTGACATCCGTACGACTTCCCGCGCCACCTGCTCGGACTCCTGCGCCAAATCTCGCACCACCTGCGCCACATCGCGCGCGATATCGGTCTTATTGAGCACGACGAGGTGCGGGATCGCGCCCAAGCGCTCCGGCGGCGCGAAGACCGGGTTCGTCGCGTCGATCACCCACAGAACCAGGTCGGCATGCGCAGCGCGGGCGAGCGCGCGGCGGATGCCTTCGCTCTCGACCGCGCCCATCCCCTCTCTGATCCCCGCGGTGTCGGCGAGGATCACGGGCAGGCCGCCGAGATCGAGATGGACCTCGATCACGTCACGGGTCGTGCCGGCCTCTTCCGACACGATGGCGACGTCGCGCTTGGCGAGCGCATTCATCAGGGACGACTTGCCGGCGTTGGGCGGGCCGGCGATGACGACGCGCAAGCCATCGCGCAGGCGCTCGCCGCTCCGGTCCGCAAGGTGGTGCTCGATCGAGGCGAGCAGCGGCATGACGATGGCGGCGCCCTTGTCGCTTACGTCCGCCGCCACGTCCGCCTCGTCGGCGAAGTCGAGCCCTGTTTCCATCAAGCCTTGCGCTTTCAGGAGCTCCGCGCGCCAGCCTTCATAGAGACGCCGCAAGGACCCCTCGCTCTGGGCAAGCGCCTGGCGGCGCTGGGCCTCCGTCTCGGCGTTGATCAGATCGGCCAGGCCCTCAACCTCGGTGAGATCGAGCTTGCCGTTCTCGAAAGCGCGGCGGGCGAACTCGCCGGGCTCCGCGAGCCGCGTTCCGCCGACGCCGAGCACGGCCTCGACAAGAGCCTGCACCACGGCGCGGCTGCCATGAACTTGCAGCTCCGCCATGTCCTCGCCGGTGAAGCTGCGCGGTGCCGGAAACCACAGCACGAGACCGCGGTCGATCACGGGATCGCCGATGTCGCGCAAGGACGCATGGCGCGGCGCAGGCACGGCCCCGAGATCGCAAGGACGCATGGCGCGGCGCAGGCACGGCCCCG
>CAYUTT010000035.1:0-10930 GCA_964447575.1 uncultured Methyloceanibacter sp. | reverse complement strand
GCGACGAACACGGCGCCGGCGCCCGAGAGCAGGGCCGCCGCTAGCATCGCGCTCCACGCAAAGGCGTAGAAGGCGCTGAGCCAGATCTTGGTGGCGCGTCCGAACCGGAGCGCCGTCGACTTCATGCCGATCAGCGCGTCGTCCTCGCGGTCTTGGTGCGCGTAGATCGTATCGTACCCAATGGTCCAGGCGATGGCGCCCGCATAGAGCACGAGCGGCGCGGCATCGAGCCGCCCGAGCACGGCCGCCCAGCCCACCAGCGCGCCCCAATTGAAGGCAAGCCCGAGGACCGCTTGGGGCCAATGGCTGAAGCGCTTCATGAACGGGTAGAGCATCACGATGGGCACGACACCGAACCCGAGCAGAATCGAGAATGGATTGACGCTGAGCAGCACCGCCAATCCCACAAGGCAAAGCGCCAGCATGAAGAGGACGGCTGCCGTCACGGTGACCTGCCCGCTTGGCAAGGGCCGCGATTGCGTGCGGGCGACGCGTGCATCGATGTCGCGATCGACGATGTCGTTATAGGTGCAGCCCGCCGCGCGCATGACGACGGCGCCGATGGCGAACAGCAGCAGCAGCCACGGGTCGGGGTAGGGGGCGCCGATGCTCCGGCCGGCGAGCGCAACCGACCAGAAGCAGGGAAGAGCGAGCAGGAAGAAGCCGACGGGCCGGTCTGCGCGCGCCAGCCGCAAATAAGGTACGAGGGGCGCGGGCGCGAAGCGGTCGACCCAGTTCTTTGCGCTGGCATCGGCAACGCCGCCGGCTTTGCCTTGTGATATGGGACGTGGCATGTGTCTTTCCGTTCGCCTCATGCACTCGCCGGCACGCGCTCAGGGCGCTCTTCGATATGACCTCCAAACTTCCGCGCCTCTTCGTCAAGACCCCTTTGCGCGTTGGCGCGGCGATCGCGCTGGAGCCGGAGCAGGCGCACTATCTCGCCAATGTGCTTCGCCAGAAGGAGGGCGATCGCGTCCTCATTTTCAACGGTAGGGACGGCGAATGGTGCGCGCGCCTCGTCGCGGTCGGCAAGAAGAAAGTGGAGATCGCAGCCGAGCATCAAACGCGGCCTCAAGAGAACGGTCCCGATCTGCACTATCTCTTCGCGCCCATCAAGCGTGCGCGCCTCGACTACATGGCGCAGAAGGCGACCGAGATGGGCGCGAGCGTTCTGCAGCCCGTGATCACCCGCCGTACCGTGGCAGAGAGAGTCAAGACCGACCGGCTTCGGGCGAATGCCGTCGAGGCAGCCGAGCAATGCGGCATCCTGCGGGTGCCGGAGGTGCGGGAGCCGGCGAAGCTCTCCGAGCTGCTCAAGAGCTGGGATAAGGATCGACTTCTGATCTTCGCCGACGAGGCCGCGCCCGCAGCCTCGCCGCTCGAGACGCTCGCTGCGCAAGGGCCGCGCCCGCTCGCCGTGCTGATCGGGCCGGAGGGCGGGTTCGAGCCGGAGGAACGCGCGGCACTCCTGAGCGAGCCGCATGTCGTGCCAGTGTCGCTCGGGCCGCGCATCATGCGTGCGGATACGGCGGCGGTCGCTTGTCTTGCGCTCGTCAACGCCGTGCTCGGAGATTGGCGTTGAGATCGGCGCAAGAATGCGCCGGACACCTTTGACCCATTTTTCACAATGACGCCCAAATTGGCCGACGATCAGGGGCGAATCGGTTAGAAGGGTGTAGAACAGGGAGACGACACCGAGCACGCGCAACTGCTCAATCGAACCGCAAGGCGTGATCGTGAGAATAACGCTTGCCTATCGATTCAAAGGCATAGGGTCGGCGCTCGTCGCGGGCGGGCTTTGTGCGGGCTGCGCAGTGTTGGACGGCCCGGTTCTCGATCCCAAAGGCCCGATAGCGCTCGCCGAGCGCGATCTCCTCTTCGAGGCGGTTATCATCATGATGATCGTCATCGTCCCCGTTTTCATCATGGCTGCGCTGTTCGTGTGGCGCTATCGCGGCACCAATCGCAGCGCCCGCTATACTCCAAACCTCGCCTATTACTGGCCGGCCGAGATTCTCGTCTGGGGCGTGCCCGCGGCCATCATCGTTTGGCTCGGGATTCATCTGTGGCACTACACCTACAAGCTCGATCCCTATGATCCGATCGATCCGGGCGTGGAGCCTCTCAAGGTCGAGGCGATCGCCCAAGACTGGAAGTGGCTCTTCATCTATCCCCACCATGGCATCGCCGTCGTCAACGAGCTGGCCATGCCGGTCGACACCCCGGTCAGCATCCGGATCACCTCCGACACGGTGATGAACTCGCTCGTCATTCCGGCCCTCGGCGGGCAGATCTACGCCATGGCGGGCATGCAGACTCGGCTCAACCTGCTCGCCGACAAGCCCGGCAAATTCTGGGGCCGCAACGTCCAATATAGCGGTACGGGGTTCGCCGATCAGCAGTTCGACACCATCGCCACGTCGAAAGAGGAATTCGACGCGTGGGTCGAGAAGGTGAGGCAGTCGTCCGGCACGCTCGACGCCGCCGCTTACGAGGATCTGGCCAAGCCGAGCCAAAAGGTGCCGGTGACCTATTACTCCGGCGTCGAGCCCAACCTGTTCGATACCATCATCGCCAAATACGCCCATGGCGACCATCACGGTGCCGGCAGCGCCGCGGCAGCAGAAAGTGCGGAATGAGGACCAGTGGACATCTTCGGTAGACTGACCATTGACGCATTGCCGTTCTACAGCGCTATCGCCGCTTCAGGGGCTGCGGTCACCGTGCTCGGCGCGCTTTCGGTCGCGGGCGTCATCACCTATTTCGGCGCCTGGCGCCTCGTGCTGTTCGACTGGGTCTCGAGTCTGGACCACAAGAAGATCGGCATCATGTACGTGATGGTCGCGCTGGTGATGCTGATGCGCGGCTTCATCGACGCGGCCATGATGCGCAGCCAGCAGGCCATCGCCTACAACAACGAAGGCTATCTCCCGCCCGACCACTTCGACCAGATTTTCTCGTCGCATGGCACGATCATGATCTTCTTCATGGCCATGCCATTCCTGTCCGGGCTGATCAATCTCATCATGCCGCAGCAGATCGGCTCGCGCGACGTGGCCTTCCCCTTCATGAACTCGATCAGCCTGTGGCTCACCACGGCGGGCGCGGGCCTGGTGCTGATCTCGCTCGTGATCGGCAAGTTCTCGACCGCCGGCTGGACCGGCTATCCGCCTTATTCGGGGTCCCAGTACACGCCGGGCGTGGGGGTCGACTATTGGATCTGGGCGGTGCTGATCTCGGGCATCGGCTCGACCATGAGCGGCATCAACTTCCTGGTCACCATCGTCAAGTGCCGCGCGCCGGGCATGACGTTCTTCCGGTTGCCGCTATTCACCTGGACTGTGTTCGTTACCAGCGTGCTGATGATCTTCGCCTTTCCGGCGCTCACCGTCGCCTGCGGCATGCTCGCCCTGGACCGCACCCTCGACATGCATTTCTTCACCAACGAGGCGGGCGGCAACATGATGAACTACATCAACCTGTTCTGGTTGTGGGGTCATCCCGAGGTCTACATCCTCATCCTGCCGGCCTTTGGCGTGTTCTCCGAAGTGGTGGCGACGTACAGTCAGAAGCGGCTGTTCGGCTACATCTCGCTTGTGCTCGCCACCATGGCGATCGGCATTCTGTCCTTCACCGTGTGGCTGCATCACTTCTTCACCATGGGGTCGAGCGCCCGCGTCAACGCCTTCTTCGGCACCATGACCACGATTATCGCCGTGCCGACCGGCGTGAAGGTATTCGATTGGCTGCTGACGATGTTCCGTGGGCGGCTGATCTTCAAGGCGCCGATGCTCTACACGATCGGCTTCCTCGTCACCTTCGTCATCGGCGGCCTGTCTGGTGTGCTGCTCGCGCTGCCGCCGATCGACTATCTGATGCACAACACCACGTTCCTCATCGCCCACTTCCACAACATGATCATTCCGGGCGTGCTGTTCGGCTACCTTGCCGGCTACATGTTCTGGTTCCCCAAGGCCTTCGGCTTCAAGCTCAACGAGAAATGGGGCGTGCGGTCCTTCTGGTGCTGGATCATCGGCTTCTATCTCGCCTTCATGCCGCTTTACGTGCTCGGCCTGCTCGGCATGCCCCGCCGCATGGAGCACTACGAGATCGCCGCCTGGCAGCCGCATCTGATCGTCGCGGCCATCGGCGCCTTCATCATTTTCCTCGGTATCGTCTGTCTGGTCGTCCAACTGGCGGTGAGCATTCGCGACAGGAAGCAGCTCCTCGACCTCACCGGCGATCCGTGGAACGGCCGCACGCTGGAATGGGCGACCTCCTCGCCGCCCGCGCCCTATAATTTCGCAGTGCTGCCACAGGTGCAGGCGATCGACGCCTGGTGGGACATGAAGGCGCGCGGTGTCGCCTATCGGCGCCCCGACAAATATGTCGACATCACGCTGCCAAAGAACAGCTTCATCGGCGCCTTCATCGGCGGTGCTGGCTTCGTCCTCGGCTTCGCCATGGTCTGGTACATCTGGTGGCTCGCCATTCTCTGCCTCGCGGCCATCGCCGGCGCGATCATCGTCCGCGCCTCCGACGACGACTCCGACTACACGATCCCGGCCGATCAGGTGAAAGCCATCGAGGATGCGCGCTTCGCCCAGCTCGCCAAGGCGCCGAAGAACGAGATGGAGGACGAGCCTGGCTTCGCCGGTCTGCCCGTGCCGGAGGGCTCCACATGAGCACCGCCACGGTAACGGCCGTCAGCCCCCGCGACGCGGAAAGATACGAGGAGAAGGAGTTCGGCTTCTGGCTCTATCTGATGAGCGACGCCATCCTCTTCGCGCTCCTGTTCGCGACCTATCTGATCATGGTCGGGAACACCGCCGGGGGCCCGACCGGCAGCGACGTGTTCAGCCTGGAGCGCGCCGCCGCCGAGACAGCCTTGCTGCTTATGAGCAGCGCGACATTCGGCTTCGCCGCAGTGGCGCTGTCGCAAGCCGACAGATCCAAGGTGCTGCTATGGCTTGCCGTCACTTTCGCGCTGGGCGCCGGCTTCATCTTTCTGGAGATCGGCGAGTTTCGCGGCATGATCGACGAAGGCGCTAGTCCCGACCGCAGCGGCTTCCTCTCGGCCTTCTTCACGCTTGTCGGCACGCACGGCCTCCATGTGAGCATCGGGCTCTTGTGGATCGTGGTGATGATCGGACAGGTGCTCGTCAAGGGGCTGACCATGCCCGTCGCCTCGCGCCTCATGCGGCTCGGCCTCTTCTGGCACTTCCTCGACATCATCTGGGTTGTGATCTTTTCCGTCGTCTACCTGCCAGGACTGTTGTGATGGACGTCTCCTCTGGAATTCCGGTCGAGCGCACGGTCAGGGCCTACCTGATCGGCATCGTGCTCGCGTTCGTGCTGACGGCGATTCCCTTCGGGATCGTGGCCACGGGCGCGCTGCCCCGGGATAGCGCGCTTATCGCCATTGTCGTTGCCGCCGTCGCCCAGATCCTGGTCCACTTGCGGTTCTTTCTGCATATCGGCTTTGAGTCCACGCCGCGGGAGAACCTGATCGCCCTGGCCTTCGCCGCCGTCCTTATTTTCATCATGGTCGGCGGTAGCCTGTGGATCATGTTCGACCTCTATCACCGCATGATGGTGTGAGGCGGCAGGTTCCCTTGCCCATCAGCCTTTCGTGATGGCCTTGTCGTCCCCCTTGCCGGACCCCGCGCCCCGCGCGATATAGAAGTCCCCTTTGCCCCCCGGGACCAAGCCTCGCCGCCCCAGGCCGGTTCCCCCTAGATCCAAGCGGAGTTCCTTCATGTCGACACGGGTGAGCGGGCCGCAGAGCCCCGTCATCGAGTCGCGCGATGAGCTTGTCGCTTATCTCGAGGCGGGGTCGAAGCCAGAGGAAGATTGGCGCATCGGCACCGAGCACGAGAAGTTCGGCTTCAACGTCGGGGACTATACGCCGGTGCCGTATCTCGGTCCGCGCGGCATTGCCGCCCTGCTCGAGACGCATCACGAGTTCCACTGCTGGGAGGCGATGCGTGAGAATGGAAATATCATCGCGCTCTCGTGCAAGGATTGCCCTATCGGCGGGACCATCAGCCTGGAACCCGGCGGTCAGTTGGAGCTCTCCGGCGCGCCGCTCAAGACCATTCACGAGACGGAGCAGGAGCTGCGCCAGCATCTCTCGCAAGTCGGCGGTGTGGCCCGCGCGCTCGGCATCGGCTTTATCGGTCTCGGCTTCACGCCGAAATGGACGCTTGCCGAGCTGCCGCTCGTGCCCAAGGAGCGCTACCGCATCATGATGCGCTACATGCCGAAGCGCGGCGGCCATGGCCTCGACATGATGTTCCGCACCGCCACGGTGCAGGTGAACGTGGATTTCGGCAGCGAGGCCGACATGGTGCGGAAGCTTCGCGTCGGGCTCGCGCTCCAGCCGGTGGCGACCGCGCTTTTCGCCAACTCGCCCTTCACCGAAGGCAAGCCCAACGGTTTCCAGTCCTATCGCGCGGAGATCTGGCGCGACACCGATCCGGACCGCACCGGTATGCTGCCCTTCGCCTTCGAGGACGGCATGGGCTTCGAACGTTACGTGGACTACGCGCTCGCGGTGCCGATGTACTTCGTCTACCGCGACGACCGCTATATAGACGTTGCCGGCGCTTCGTTTCGGGACTTCATGGCGGGCAAGCTCGAGACGCTGCCCGGCGTGAGAGCCACCATGGACGACTGGGTGGATCATCTCACCACGCTCTTTCCAGAGGTACGCCTCAAGCGCTTCCTCGAAATGCGCGGCGCCGACGCCGGCCCGTTTCCGCTTCTGCTGGCACTGCCCGCGCTCTGGGCGGGGCTCCTCTACGACAAGACCGCGCTCGATGAGGCCGCCAGCCTCATCGCCGGGTGGACGGCGGAGGAGCGGCAGACCATGCGCGATCAAGTGGGGCGGCTCGGGCTCGCCACGCCCTTCCGCGGCCGCACCTTGCGCGAGGTCGCCCGCGAGGTATTGGCAATCGCCGAAGGCGGCTTGCTGCGCCGCGCCCGCCTCAATGAGAACGGCGAGGACGAGACCCGCGCGCTAGCGCCTCTGATGGAGATTGCCGATCAGGGCCGCACGCAGTCCGACCGCCTGCTGGAAGCCTTCCACGGGCCGTGGCAGGGTGACATCGACCGCCTGTTCGAGGCGGAAGCGCTTTAAGGGAGCGGGGCTCCATGTCACTTCTCTTCCCAGTGATACTCGGTTCGGTGCGGCGCGACCGCCAGGGCATCAAGGCGGCGCGCTATATCATTGGCAAGCTCGAGGCCCGTGGCGACGAACCCGTACTGGTCGATCCGTGCGAGAAAGAGCTGCCGCTGCTCGACCGCATGTACAAGGAACATCTTAAGGGCAAGGCGCCGCCCGTACTCGAGGAGCTAGCGGACCTCTTTCGTCGCGCCGACGGCTTCGTGATCGTCAGTGCCGAGTACAATCAATCTGTACCGCCCGCCCTGAAGAATCTGCTCGATCACTTCCTCGAAGAGTATTTCTGGCGCCCTTCGGCGATCGTCTCCTATTCGGCTGGACGGTTCGGCGGTGTGCGTGCCGCCGTGGCGTTGCGGACGATCCTCGCCGAGATGGGCATGCCCAGCGTGCCGTCGGTCCTGGCGATCCCCAATATCGGCAGCGCGCTGAAGGACGACGGATCGTCCAGCGAAGAGTGGATCGACAAGGCCGCGGCCCGCCTCCTCGACGAATTCGCATGGTACGCCAGAGCGCTCAAGGCGCAGCGCGAGGCCGAAGGCACGCCCTATTGAGTGATTTTCTGCGCCGCACCCGCTAGGGCACCTCGGCGCGTTCGCGCTCGGCGACCGTCGCCGTAATGCCGGTCAGCGTGAGGGTGCCGTTGCCCCAGGCGGTTGGCACGACGATCTTGTAGGGCACGTAGAAGCCTGCGCGCGGGACGGGCACGAGCCACGCCTCGATTGCGTCCGTCTTGGTCATGTACTGCACGCCGGGGTGGTCAGGCCGGTGGCCGCCGATCGGCTGGTAGCGCACGCGGCACACGGCGGCTGGTCCGGAAACGCCTTTGGGCGCTCTGCGGCCAAGATCCTCCGACCGCTTCGGCGTCATCGCGATATCGAAGCGCTGTCTGCCGTCGAACACCGGGATGGTCTGGCGGCAAACCTCCAGATTGCCGGCCGGCGTGTCGGAGCGCACCGACAGGAAGGCGGCAGTCAGGGGGTCGAGCACATCTTTGAGCTGGGCGGCGCTGATGGGGACACTGCGCGGGCTCGGTTTTTTCGGCGGATGGATACTGACGTCGTCGACGGCGCTGCCGGCAAAGCTTATGCGCAGCTGCTGGCGTTGCTTGCCGCCCGTGTAGTCCAGGGTAAAGTTTGCCGGTTGCGGGGCTACGTCCGTGAGCTTGCCGCGGCTCGTCGTCTTGCCTGAGCCGCGGTAGAGCAGGCCGGCGAGCAGCGAGAATTGGCCGTCGGCTGCCATCTCGTAGGCGCTTCCGTCGAAGGTCGCTGCCACCTGCACGTCGCCGAGGCTCATGCCCGCGAGGGCAGCGCTATAGGTGGCGACGATCCGGCCCGTTTCGGGACGCATCGCATCGCCAGCGCTTCTGTCCGGCGCGATGCTGACCAGCAATAGGGCAGCGAATGCGGCGCCGAAATAGCGCGATCCCATCGGTTACCCTCCGATCGCCGAGCCCCTTCGTCAGTTTAGCCTGAAGCAGGTCAAAATTGCGGCCAGTGAGGGCGACAGGGGCTTTAGGCAACAGCCTCTTCGAGCGTTGGGTAGTCCGTATAGCCCCGCGCGTCGCCGCCGTAGAACGTGCTCTCGTCCGGCGCGTTGAGCGGCGCATCCTGCTCTAGGCGTTGCACGAGGTCAGGGTTGGCGATGAACAGCTTCCCGAAGGCGATGAGATCGGCCTCGCCGGACTCCACGGCGCGGATCGCCGCCTCGCGGTCATAGCCGTTATTCGCCATATAGGCGCCGTCGAACCCCGCCCGCAGTCTGGCGATGGCGTCTGGCGGAAAGTCGCGCGGCCCGCCGGTCTGGCCCTCCACGAGATGGAGATAGCCGATACCCGCGTCGTTGGCCCGGGCGATCGCCGCGGCGAACGTGCGCATCGGATCGCTGTCGGCAATGTCGTTAAAGTTCGAGAACGGGCTGAAGCGCACACCGACGCGCTTGGCCGGATAGATCTTGGTGAGGGCGTCGAGCACCTCGGCGAGGAGGCGGGTGCGGTTCTCCAAGCTGCCGCCATAGGCATCGGTCCGCTTGTTGGTGCCGTCGCGCAGGAATTGGTCGATGAGATAGCCGTTCGCCCCGTGAAGCTCGATGCCGTCGAAGCCGGCGGCTTTGGCGTTCTCCGCGGCCTTGCGGTACTCCTCGATCAGATCGAGCGCGCGCGGCTCGGAGACGTCGGCGAACCCTGTCGCGATGAAGGTCTGGGACTTTGCGGCAATCGGTGACGGAGCGACGGGCTGTTTGCCGCCCGGCTGCAGCGAGACGTGAGAGATGCGCCCCACATGCCAAAGCTGGAGAAAGATTCGCCCGCCCTTGGCGTGAACGGCCTCGGTCACTTTGCGCCAGGCGGCGATTTGTTCGGGGCTATAGATGCCGGGTGTCTGGACATAGCCTTTGCCTTCCGGGGTGATTTGCGTCGCCTCGGTGACGATAAGACCGGCCGCGGCACGCTGGGCGTAATATTCGGCGTGGAGCTCATGGGGTACGTCGCCGTCCGGGTGGGCGCGATTGCGGGTCAGCGGCGCCATCACGATGCGGTTGGGAAGCGTCAGGTCGCCGATGGCGAGGGGAGTGAAAAGCTTCGCTGTCATTACGGCCAATCTCCAGTCTTGCGGTTGGGTTTGGGCTGCGCCCAGCGATCCGGTGCGTTGGTCGACGCTTGACTTGGCATTTGAGGTTTCAATAATCAACCAGTATACTTTTTGTAACCACTGGAGCCCGTCTGACAAATGGCCGATGCAGCGCGAGCAGGGACCGCCCGTCACAAGGCAGTTGCAAGGCCGTGCACCGAGCCGTGCCCAATCGAACGCGGCATGAGGATCCTTGGCGGCAAATGGACGGGATCGATCCTTTGGCATCTCAGGGACGGCCCGATGCGATTTAATGAGCTGACACGCCAGCTCGATGGGGCAAGCAAGAAGATGGTCAACGAGCGCCTGAAGGAGCTGGAGCGGGGCAAGCTCGTCCGCCGCGCCGTGATCAGCACGAAGCCCATCGCCGTCGCCTACGAGATCACCGACGTGGGCCGTACCGCGCTCGGCATTCTGAAGAAGGTCAAGGATTGGTCGGAGAGCTACGGTATCTGACGCCGCGTCGGGTTAACCGCGATTCACCCAGCCTTGAAACTCCCGCCCCGGCCGCCATATACTTGGCAAGTCACGCCCTTTCCGCGACCCTGCACGGATGAGGGCGATAGTCGGTCCCCCAAAGACCGAGTGATCGGCGGCAGATTTCTCCTTTTCTGCCGCCGATTTTTTTGTGCCGTGACAGATCGAAAGCTTGGCGCCGCTATTTCAGGCTGGCAAAGGCGTCGGTGAAGCCTTGCAAGCTGACCGGGATTCCAATGCCGGCCTCGGGTGTATCGAAGATGATGAACATCGCGTTCGAGCCCTTCTTGAGCTTGGCGATGACTTCGTCCTGAAGCACCACCTCGGCGACGCAGCCCCGTTTGCCGCATTTGAGGAACGGAGCATTGCCCACGTCCTGGTCGTCGATCTTGAGCCCGAGCCCCGTGGGCAAGAGCACGCCGAGCGGCACGACCACGCGCAAGAGCTTCTTTTTCTCGCCGATCGCCTCATAGAACACGACCGTCAGCCCGACATTGGGCCGATCCTCGGCCGTGACGCTTTGCACGAGCGCGCATTTTTCTTCCTTGGCGCCGGGCGGCGTGCGGCAGCTCACCTGCCAAGCGCCGTGGGTCTCGCGGACCACGCTGCCCGGACCGGTTGCGCCCGCTGCGGCGTCAGGCGG
>CAYUTT010000034.1:0-11090 GCA_964447575.1 uncultured Methyloceanibacter sp. | reverse complement strand
CTTCAGCGTCGAAAGCGCCGACACTTGAGGATGCCGGAGGGTCATTGACAACGGGCAAGCTGAACGCAGTGCGCGCGGCGTTCAAGGCTGGCATCAAGCCCTCCGCGATTGCGCGGCAGTTTGGGATTTCACAGTCTGATGTCAGAAAGGCGCTCGCCACCGAGGGCCGAGATGGAACATCGCGGCGCTAATCGCATCACAAATCAACGGCGAACGCGATTTCAGTCATAGCTCTTTTAGCACGAATGTCTCCTTTGGAGGAGATTGCCGACCAGTTGGCTGACGCGGTGCATGTCGCAGATGTGCCAATTGCGGACCATCGAGCAGCTGCAAACGAAGGGGGGGTTCCTCGACTCTTAGACTACCGTCCCGAAGAGTTTGCCAATGCCGGCGGTGAGAGCTACCGCCAACGCACCCCAGGATGTCACGCTGCGGTTGCGCGCATGACATTCGCGCCGCCGGCTCCTGCTCCGATTGCACCCAGAAGAGCGAGAAAGGCCATCGACGCTGCGGACACGATAGGGACCAGCAAACTGGCGGGCGATACGACAACCATGAGCAAGGGCATGGCCGCTCCTACAGAAAACGTCGCGGCCGACGTCAGCGCAGCTTGCACAGGACGTGCGGTCGTAATCTCAGATATCCCAAGCTCATCTAACGGCGTGATCTACTCCACGCTTGACATAGATTTGGGCAAGCTCATCGAGTTCGGCCGCTGGAGCCTCCGATATTCTTTACGCTCGCGGGCAAGGTCCGCCTGCTCGGTGTCGGATTGCGAGTTGACGGAGACATACTCGCCGGCGGCCATCGACATGGCGCCAGCTACCAAGCCCGCGACACCAGCGATCAAGACATCGTTCTGTGTCGCGGCCGCCGCGGCAACGCCCACGATCAAACTCGCGGTCGAGACTATGCCGTCATTGGGCTCCAAGCACCGCAGCTTTCAACCATCCAATGCGGTCAACGAGGTGATGGCGCCCTCGTTGGTGCGCGAGCTACGTGGACGACACTCGATGGCCCGCGGGCGGCTAAACGATGAACAGCGGTGCAAATCCTCCTCCAGGTGTGGAGAGGTTGGTAGTCTGGCCTTCATATATACGCGCAGCACCAATCAGCGTGCGAGCTTGATAAGTGTAGAGTCTCACATCCAGTTTGCGCATCACAGGCGATCCATCGACCATGACGATGCGCTCACTCGGCCGCATCAGATCCTGCGCCACATATTTCTCCTTGGAGATTTCTGACCAGACCCTCTTGGTAAGCTTGTCGTCGCGGTACACAGCTTTACTGCCGTGGCCGCTGCTAGGCTTAAAGAACAGCGTCTTGCGCCGTTGCCAAAGGTCGGCAGCGTTTTCAGAGGTGAGCAGAACCGTAGGCGGCACGGCCTGCAACCGAGCGAGCCTTTCGCCAGCGGCTCCCCAACTCTCCAACATCTCTGAGTTCGAAAGCACGGACATGTTGCGCTTGTCGGCCAAGAGAGCATGATTATGGGGATTCGGGGTGAGCACGACGGAGCCATCCTCGTATGCCTGCCTTAGTGCTCGATGCTCAGGCCTTTCCAGCGCAAAGTCCGTAAGACGGTTGTAAGCAAGATCGATCTCTTCCCCTTCAAAGGTGAGTGTCTTGCCCGCGTAGCTGAGACTTGGCGCATCAGCAATGACGCTGTGAACCCCTCTCTGCTTTAGTGCTTGTCGCGCTAGTACAAATTCGGGATAGAGAAACTGCTGCTCGGGCACGTCGTCGACAATGGCGATAGTTCGCGGGCGCGCGTTTCTTCCCTGTCGGGCCCATTCATTTAAGAGCATCTCGAAGGCAAGATCTTCAAAGCTGCCTTGAGAGCTGGAGAATTCAACGGCTTCTCCGCAACACGCCACCTGCGCCCGAGCCAACGCCGCGTTCAGAAACGCGCCTCCTGCGTTGGTGTTGATCTCAATAAGAGTTGGTCTGTTCTCTCCCAGGTGAAAATCGTAGCCCATTAACGCTCCGGCTGGACCGAAATCTCGGCGAGCGATGTCAGGAGCCCATGCCAGAACTGCTTTGCTGTACTGTTCTAGCTCACTCACCTGCTCGATTGCCTCTATCACCTCCTCCATTTTTGCCAGCTCGTCGGCCGAGAGGAAAACAGGGACATTGGAGAAGGCGTGCGACTGCGCAGCTATGCGCAGCTATAAGTCTCTGGCTGAATCCAGACTCGCCAGCCTCTGAGTCAAGTGCGCGGCCGAGAGCCTTTCGATCTAGGGTAATACAAGCGCAACCCTGGTTCAGTCGAACCGCATCAGATTTATAAATGCCGGACATTGTATCCTCATGAAACGTCTCATTGACCTGCTGCCAGCGCACCGCGGCCGAGACAGTGCTTGGGCAATTTTTCGGAGGATCGGTCGCTTCGTCTCCGCCGACCCAAACGCTGTCCCACGCATCGAGGAGGTCCGGCTCGGTGACTAAGCGGAATCTCATTCCCGAGCGGCGGTCACGCGCAGGAAGGTCGCTGGAATGCGGGCGGCGTCTTGGCTCGGGCTCGTGTTCTGGCTGTCGAACAGCGCCTCCAGCTCCCCCTGGAGTTCGTCTGCGCGGCCGCTCTCCTCCGCTGCTGCAAAGGCGTTCATGGTCGGCCCGTAATAGGCCCGAAACTCGCCGACGAAGCCCGATGGCGGCCCAGGATAGTTGAAGGTGAAGGTACCCCGCGCGAAAGCGATATTATCCTTGGGGACTCCCGCTGCCGTAAACCGCTCTATCACGTTGTCTTCCACACCCCAGGTCATGGGGCTGATAAAGCCTTCAGGGGCCGGCGGTGTGTAGGCCGCGCAGACCTTTAAGATTTGCGCGACCAGGGTCGGGTCGTTCGGAATCCAATTACCCATGATGATCCGCCCGCCGGGCCGCGTCACCCGGACCATCTCCTTGGCCACGTCAGAAGGCTTTGGCGCAAACATTGCCCCAAAAATGCTGATGACGAGGTCAAAGGCTTCATCCTTAAGCTCATGAAGGTTCGTGGCATCGCCTTCTTGGAACCTGCAATTGGAAAGCCCATGCTCGCGAGCGCGTCTGTTGCCCGCCTCGACGAGATTTCTCGCGATGTCGACGCCAAGGACATCCGCTCCACGCGCCGCAGCCGGCAGCGCGGTCGTTCCGTCACCACATCCAAGATCAAGAACCTTGAGCCCCTTCGTTATGCCCAAGCTGTTGACGAGCGCTTCTCCGCTCTCTCGCATAGTAGCGGCGATGCGCGTGAAGTCGCCCCTCTCCCAAAGAGCCTTGTTGGGATTCATGGGCGTTACTCCTTTCGTGGACGGGCGGAGCCAGATCATGCTCGCAGGTCACCAACCCTGCAAGACCGTCTCCGGCTATGGGGGGTCCGCTTTGGGACATAACAGGCAATTGACCGTGTTTGGATGCCCCCCTTGCCCTCAAAAGCGGACATGCGCGGTAGCGCGGGGTTTGCGAACGAATCCCTCCCCTCCGCCGAATATCGTTAGGGTTTCAGTCATTTGCTGGCGCTTGCACGACTTTGTTAATGCGACTGTCATGCCATATTCATCCGCCGAACATTGTGCGCCTCATGGATCGTTACCAGATTGATTGTGCAGATCTTCTGCACAATAACCAACACAATAACCAAGGAGACGACCATGAAAACGTGGTTCAAACCCGAAATCACTGAGACAGAGGCCGGTATGGAAGTGACGAGTTACCTTCCGGCCGAACTCGACCGCGCTTAATAGACGTAGCGGTTTTTGAGAAGGTGGCGGCCTCGCATGTGCGGGGGCGCCGTTTTCTTTTATGCAAGTACAAGGCGTCAGTATGCGGTGTCGAAATGGCGAATGAACTGGCAAGCAGACACTTCTAACAGGCTGCATGGAAAAAATTATACCAGACGGCATAAGCGCTAGCATGTGAGCGTGGCTCTCTAGCCTCCAGGCTCAGGCCGCGTCCGCGTTTGAACCGCATTCTTTCCAACTGCGGAAGCTCAAGGTGATTTCGGTTATTGGCACGCCGGGGATGCTCTGAGTTAGAGGCAGTTTTGGTCCACAGCCTCCATACGCCCATCTGATCATTTATCAGCTCAGCCCGATCAACCTCGAGGACGAGGTTGCCTGCGATAGCGGACCACCTTGCGTCGCCGACCTGATGACAGCTACTGGGCCAGAATCTGACATCGCCGCGATTTTCCTTTTGATGTCGGCTTGGTGCTGAAGCACATGACTTACATTGATGCCCTAAGTCGCGGTCTCCCCGACATCGATTTCGTCAATAAGATCCTTGAGCACCTGAAGAGCTTGCTCCTTGTTGCCGCGGGTGAGCTCGATTGTGATCTGCATGCCGTCGATGTTGCGGCGAATTGTTTTGGTGGATACTGACTCCCGAAGGCCCAGGAGTTCATAAACTTCCAAAGGTTGGCCAAAGCCCTTCGCCGTCAAAGGCGGCTTATCCTTAGCGATAACGGCATCCTTCACTAGTGACCACGTTTCGCGTGCAATCAAAATCTTACCTGGCTCGGCAGCGGACTGTAGTCGTGCGGCCAGATTCACTGCGCCGCCGATGATGGTGTAATCCATTCGCTCCTTACTTCCAAAGTTGCCGACTGTGCAGAACCCAGTGTTGATTCCCATGCGCACATGGAAAGGACGCTCAAGACCCTCTTCTTGCCACTCGCTCTGGAGTTCCGCGACACGCTCTTGCATCTCAACCGCCATAGCAACGCAGGCTTTGGCATCCTCAGCTACACCCCGCGTTTCCGGATCACCGAAAAAGGCGATAATTGCATCGCCAACATATTTGTCGAGCGTCGCACCGTATTTAAGGGCGATGCCAGCCATTTCGTCGAGATACCGGTTGAGGATAGAGGTCAGTTCCTGTGAGTCGAGATTTTCAGTGGTCTCCGTGAAGCCCACAATATCAGAGAAGAAGACTGTAAGTTTTTTCCGGTTCGAAGCGATCTCTACCTGCTGCCGTCCCTGGAAAATCGATGCGTATACCTGCGGTGCCAAATATTTGGACAGCTTGGTCGAGAGTGTTTCGAGCTGCTGGGTACGTTCGGCGAGCGCCATCGTTCGCTCTTGGACCAGTGTGTCCAGCTTCTCTTCGCGCGCCAGCACTGTCTGACCCATGCCGCTGAACACACGGGCGAGCCGCCCCAGCTCATCTGGTCGCGTAGCAACGTCCTCGAGAGATTTCGGATCAAAGTTGCGCTCTTCGACTGATGTAGCAGCTGCAGTCAGCGCCTCTATGGGGGCGACTTGGCGCTTGGCAAGAAGGAGCGAAAGCAGAAAACCAGCTCCCAGAACAGCAAGGGCGATAAGCGCCGCTAGTTTGAGCTGGTTTTGCACCGCCTGCCACATGCGGTCGGTCGAAATGCGTACAAGCGCGGCCCCGATCGTCGTGTTGGAATCGGATTTAATCGGCGCAATAACGCTCAGTGCGTTGCTGAGCAAAACCGAACGACTGTTATCATCATCCAGTGTTAGCCTGATGGACTGCATTTCGGGTTCGCTGGGAAAACGAGCCGAAGCCGGACCCATCACCTCTGGGCCCGCTAACTGGGAGAGCTGCGTATCGAAGACCCAGATTGCGTCAATATCCCCGCTCGCTAGCAAGGCCTGAACCGCCCGACCGAGCCCAACGCGCGCCTTCAAGTCATTCAGATATTTCGCGTTGTAACCAACCTGGACGATGCGCGACTTGTCGATGCCGGTAACGCCAGCATATTTGAAATGTTGATCGTCAATTTCTCGTTGCCGAGCCTCCTGAACGATCTGATCCTTCTTGCCCGAGAGCAGCGGCCAAAAGACGTGCGCCTGAGGTTGCTCGCGTGCCGACGGACTGAAGCTGAAGTCAACGTCAATGTTTCGAAGATAGGCGTGACCCTTCTCATCAGTGATCCAGAACTCATCGAGAACCGTCGTATCGGCGAGTTGCCGCAAGCGGCGATTGATTTCTTCAGGGGTGAGGTTCGCCTTTTCTGCCGCCTCGACGAAATGCGCGATGATACGCGCCTCCGCCACCATCTGAGCGCCGAGCATCTCTTCGACTTCGTTTGGAATCTCATTAGCAAGGCCCGCGCTGCGAGCGAGTAGATTGGCGACCATCTGGCCCGACTCCTCGGCGGATGCAAGCACAGCATTCCGAGTGTTCCAGGCAAGCAGGGCGGAAATTACAATGACAGCGCTGGCCAGAAGCCCTGTGACGAGAAGAATGAGCCTCGTGCGATACCGCATGACGGTTTGACCCTTTCAGACACATGTCAGACCCCGGTCTCCCCGCCGAATTAAGCCGATTTTGAAGCGCCGGAGACCCGTCCCATTATATGCACAGGTTGCCGTTCTGGAGCGTCTCCGGATTAAGACGATGTCCGCGTTGGGTCAAACCCGGCGGTAGCGTCTCGTTGGCATCGAGTCGGCTTCGCCCCAGTAAGCGGACGTTCGGCCGCAAAGTTGCTTGGTCCGCGTCGTGCCAGAAGCGGTCATTCCGGTAGCGCGCCCCCCTCATGAGCATTCGCAGCCCTGGACCTTAGCTGAATGGCGCCTTGTTCAGCCGCGGTGCCGCAGCGCATCCACCAGCAAGCTGAAGGCCGGAGTGGCTTGTCGTCGGCTTGGGTAATAGAGGTGATAGCCTGAATATAGAGGGCACCAATCCTCGAGCACGCGCTTGAGACGGCCTTTCGTAATGTGCGGCTGCGCCAGGTCTTCCGCCACATAGGCCAGTCCGAACCCAGCTAGCGCCGCGTCGAGCATTTGAAAGGCGTTGTCGAACACGAGTTGCCCGTCCACCCGTACCTTCAGCTCACGGCCGCTCTTTTCGAAATCCCAGGCATACAGATTGTCGTGCGTGGGAAGGCGCAGGTTGATGCAGGTGTGCCCGATCAGGTCTTGCGGTCTCTTTGGCGGAGATCGCTTCGCAAAGTAGGATTTCAGGCCGACGACCGCAAAGCGGAAGTCTGGTCCGATACGTACGGCGATCATGTCTTTCGCCACCTGCTCGCCGAAACGCACGCCCGCGTCGTAGCGCTTTGCAACAATGTCGGTCAGGGTATTGTCGACGGTGAGCTCGACCTTGATGTCGGGATAATTGCGGAGAAATTTCGCGAGCTTAGGCCAGAGCACCGAGTGAACCGCATGCTCGCCGGCTGTGATGCGAATGGAGCCAGCCGGCTTCTCCCGGAGCTCGCTCAAGGCTTCGAGCTCCGCATCGATTTCCTCGATCCACGGGCCAACGGTTCGAAGCAACCGTTCACCGGCCTCCGTCGGTGAGACGCTGCGCGTCGTCCGCGTCAGCAGCCGAAGCCCAAGCCGAGACTCCAGCCCGCGAATGGTGTGGCTAAGGGCAGACGGCGAAACGCCGAGCTTCGCGGCGGCCTTGGTGAAGCTTCGGTCCTTAGCTACGGCCAGGAAGGCGAGCAGGTCGTTGATGTTCTGGCGGCGCATTGCTGAAATGAATTCACAAGTTCATACCGTTTCTACCATCTAATCGCCAGCTCTCGCTCCCCCAAATTAAACGCTTTCCCAGGCGCCGTTTATAGCGCCCGCACCAAGGAAGGCAGCGATGACCCATCGGGACCCGAAAGACGAAGCAATCACACTCAGAGGAGCCCCCAACCGCCGTGCGTTTATGGCGGGGGCCGTTGCGGCAGGGGCGCTCCTGCCTCTTGCGGCACCGTCATGGCGCCCTGCCTCCGCTCAATCTGCGGAACCCGGTAGAAGAGGAGACAAAATGAAAACCCGAAAGTTAGGCGGCCTAGAGGTATCGGAACTCGGCTTCGGCAACATGGGCCTAAGCGGCGGCCACTACGGTCCGGGTGTGGACCGGGCCCAGGGCATCCGTGTGATTCGCGCCGCATACGAACGCGGCGTCACATTCTTCGATACCGCGGAGGTCTATGGGCCTTACGTGAACGAGGAACTGGTCGGCGAGGCTCTCGCGCCGGTCCGCGACAAGGTCGCCATCGCCACCAAGTTCGGCTTCAAGATCGACGGCACCAACGGATTGGACAGCCGACCGGAGCGTATCAGGCGGCTTTGTTCCGTGGGGGCCGCTGGGACAGGGCTTCTTGCCCGGGAAACTGAAGGTCGATGCACAGTCCACTTTCGACCCGAAGACCGATCTGCGAGCGACGTTTCCGCGCTTCTCCCCCCTGGTAATGAAGAACAACCAGCCGATCATCGAGCTTCTCACGACCTTCGGCGCCAAGAAGGACGGCGCAACACCTGCCCAGATCGCACTGGCATGGTTGATGGCGCAGAAGCCGTGGATCGTTTCGATCCCTGGTACGAGCAAGACAGATCACCTACACGAGAACATGGGCGCGGTGAATGTTAAACTCACGCCAGCGGACCTTGACGAGATCGAGACAGCCTTGTCACGGATCGAGATCTACGGTGGCCGCATGGATGCGAAGCAGATGGCGCAGATTAACCAGGACTGACAAGCCGACAGGGTGCCGGTGAGTTACGAGAAAACCTGAGTGATATAACCGATAGGCGCGCCGAAATGTCTAAGCCGAAATTTACCGTTCTCTTGCTCGCCATCACCTTCGCAGTTCTAGCAGTGACATCAGCTGATGCAGAGAGTGACGACATGAAGATACGCATCAGCATGAATGGAAACGAAATTACAGCAACCTTGATCGACAATGCCACGTCCAGAGATTTCGTTTCTCTGCTGCCCTTGAAGTTAAAGCTGGAGGATTACGGCAAGACGGAAAAGATCGGCTATCTGCCGAGGAAGTTGTCCACGGAGGGGGCGCCGGCCGGCAGCGATCCCACGATTGGGGATGTGAGCTACTACGCTCCGTGGGGCAACCTGGCCTTGTTCCGCAAAGACTTCCGCTATTCAACCGGGCTCATCAAAATGGGAAAAATCGACTCCGGTTTGGAAGCACTCGAAGTCCCTGGGTCGGTCGAAGTAACAATCGATTTCGTCAGGTGACGCTTCGGCCTTGGGCGTAAACAGTCGGCTTGGGCGGAAGTCGGCATCAACGTCTTCTGACGCACCTTGGTCGATGCCCCGAAGGTCTTCGAGATGTCCGCTAAGGGTCAAACCCGGCGGTAGCGTCTCGTTGGCGTCGAGTCGGCTTCGCCCCAGTGAGCGGACGTTCGGACGCAAAGTTGCTTGGTCCGCGTCGTGCCAGGAGCCGGCTTAGAACGAGGCGCCCGGGCCCCGATTTTCGGGGCGGGTACGGGGCCGGCGCTAGGTATGGTCTCTGGTGTCGCCGCGCGGTATCCTCGCAGCAGTCTTGAGGAACCACGGGGATGCGCGGGTCTTGTCTCCTTCCCCTTCTCTTGTGTGCGGCCCAAGCCCTGACCACTTCGGCCGTACGCTTGGCGTGCGCCGAAGACATGGCTGCGCCGCCGGCGGGCCAATCCGCGCCTTCGACAACGAACGCACCGCCCCCTTCGGCCCCGATTCCCCAGCCCGTCCTCGAAGTCATTCGCGCGAAGCTTGCCGACTCTGACCTGCGCAAGGGGGCGGATGCGGACGATCTCGCCGCGCTCGAAGCCTTCTACGGCAATGGGGCGAGCGAACCTCTGTGGATGACGGACATGGGCTTCTCGTCAAAGGGGCACCAGGCTCTCTTCGAGATCGAGAAGGCCGATGATTGGGGCCTCACCGCAGCCGCCTTCGATCTGCCGGCAGCCGACGCCCTTCCAGCACGGCTGGAGCAACAGGCCGTCGCCGAGATCAAACTCAGTCTCGCGATCCTGAAATATGCGCGTTTTGCCCGCGGCGGAAGGTCCGATCCCACCGCCCTCGGCAGGAAAGTGTTCCAGACGCCACCACTGCGCGATCCGAAGGTCGTGCTCGCCGAGATCGCGACGGCCGAGGCGCCGGACGCTTACCTTCGATCGCTGCAGCCCCAGCACGAGCAGTTCGCGCGCCTGCGCCGAGCCTTGCTTGTGGTCCGAGACGGCGACGCTGCCGGCAAGCTCAGCACCGACGCTAGGCGCATCATCATGAATATGGAGCGCTGGCGGTGGATGCCTGAGAATCTGGGCCGCGTCTACGTGTGGAGCAACACGCCCGCCTTCATGCTGTATGTCGTCAAGGACGAAGAAATTATATACGCGGACAAGACCCAGGTAGGCACGATCGGCTATGCGACGCCGGTCTTGTCTGCGGACATGACGACAGTCGTCTTCAATCCCGAATGGATCGCACCGCCGACGGTGCTGCGGGAGAACCTGGCGCCGGCCTTGCGCAAGAAGAACTACACGGTTCTTAAAACGTCTGGATTTACGGTGAGTTATCAGGGCACACCGGTCGACCCGACAAAGATCGACTGGGGGCGGGTGAACATTTTCGATTACACCTTTACCCAGAGACCGGGCCCGCACAGCAATTTGGGCAAAGTGAAGTTCCTGCTGCCTAACAGGTACGCCTTCGTCCTACACGACACGTGGCCGGCCCGGCGTAAGTATTATCAGCAGTCCATGCGTGCGATTGGGCATGATTGCGTTCGCATGGAGAAGCCCGATCTCTTTGCGAAAGTGATTCTCGCCGAAGGCAACGGTTGGCCAGCGGACAAGGTCGAGGACCGCTGGAACAACAGCATGAATGACCGGGTGACACTCGACACCGAGATTCCGGTCCATTCGACATATTTCACCGCAGTGGCGGATGAGGCGGACAACGTCACAATCTACCCGGACCTCTACGGGCTCGACCATAGGCTCGCGAATGCGCTGTTCGCCGATGCACAGGACTTCCCCATGCCGGCTCCGGAGGTCATGCGACGGGGCGTGTCCAGATCCGTGCGGTGGAAACCGCCCAGCAGCGACATGAACCGCTCTCTGCTGGGTTTCCCTAGCAACTGACTATCATGAGAGCTCGTCGCGGGACGCCGAAGAGGCGAGTGCGGCGCACACACGCCTGGAGGTCGAAAACTCGGTCGTAGAGGCGCATCGGTGTCGAGTCCGCTTCACCCCTATGAACGGAAGTTCATCCGCGAAGCTCCTTGGTCCGCGACGTGCCAACAGCGGACATGGCGACTAGATTTGAAGCCAAGTCGCCCGCAGTAGAGGGGCGCAACAGGCAGTTCAACACTTTTTGTCAGGAGTCGCCACGCCGCTTTGGGCCCTCAACCCAATATTGAGAAG
>CAYUTT010000033.1:0-11092 GCA_964447575.1 uncultured Methyloceanibacter sp. | reverse complement strand
AGCGTGCCCTTGCCCGAAGCCGCCGGACCGTCAATCGCGATGATCATGTGAGCGAGGCTCCGAGACCGGCCATGAGCTTGGCAAATCCTGGGAAGCTTGTGGCGATCATGGCGGTATCGTCGACCGTGACCGGCTCCGCCGCGCCGAGCCCCAGGGTCAGAAAGGCCATGGCGATGCGGTGGTCCATATGGGTCTCGACCGAGCCGCCGCCTCTCACCGCACCGCCCTGTCCTTGAACGATCAGGTCGTCGCCCTCGATCCTTGCCTCGACCCCGCAGGCGGCAAGTCCGGCGGCCGTTGCGGCCAAGCGGTCGCTTTCCTTCACCTTCAATTCCGAGAGACCTTCCATGTGCGTCTCGCCTTCAGCGAAGGCGGCGAGCACCGCGAGCACCGGGTATTCGTCGATCATCGCGGGCGCCCTCCACGCCGGGACGCGCACGCCCTTCAGTGAGCTTGCCTTGACACGAAGATCGCCGACCGGCTCGCCCCCCTCGTCGCGAAAGTCGAGCATTTCGATCTCCGCTCCCATCTCGCGCAGCGTTTCGAAGAACCCGGCGCGCGTCGGGTTCACCAGAACGTTCTCGATCACAATCTCGGAGCCGGGACAGATGAGGGCCGCGGCGGCGAAGAAGGCGGCCGAACTCGGATCGCCCGGAACGGCGAAGGCCGCCCCCTCGAGCTCGGCATCGCCGCACACGGTGACGGCGCGTGAACCGTCGAGGCGGTCCTCGACCTTCAGTTCCGCGCCGAAATGCTGGAGCATGCGCTCGGTATGGTCGCGGGTGGGCAGCGGTTCGATCACCGTAGTCCGTCCCGGTGCGTGAAGACCGGCAAGAAGGATGGATGACTTCACCTGTGCCGAGGGCACGGGCAATTCGTAGACGATGGGAAGTAGATCGCCGGTGCCGCGCACCGCGAGCGGCAAGGTCTCGCTCTCGCCCTCGACTTGAAGGCCCATCGTGGTGAGAGGACGCAGGACGCGGCCCATGGGGCGCCGGCTCAAGGAGGCATCCCCGGTAAGTTGCACGCGCATGTCATGACCGGCGACGACCCCCAGTATGAGGCGGCTCGACGTGCCCGAATTGCCGAAATCGAGCGGCGCTTGTGGAGCGCGGAGCCCGCCGACCCCCTGGCCCAGAACCTCCACGACGCCGTCCTGTTGCCGGACCTCCGCGCCGAGCGCGCTCAGAACCCGCGCCGTAGCCAAGACGTCGTCGGCTTGGAGAAGCCCTGAGATGCGCGTGCGGCCGACCGCAAGCGCGCCCAGGATCAACCCGCGATGGGAGATCGACTTGTCTCCGGGGACGGCAACGCGGCCGGAAAGTCGCGCGGATCGGCTGGCGGTAAGGGGCTGCGGCACAGATTCTCTGCAGGGGGTTTGGGGTGCTTGATAGCTTTTGACACTCCGCATGAGGCGTGGCAATGGGGAGTCACCAAGGCTAGCTTCGAGGAGAGTCATGTCGAAACCCGCACGCGGGACCAAGCGCGTTTGCCCGAGCTGTGGGGCGCGGTTCTACGACCTGGGTCGTTCGCCAATCACCTGCCCAGTCTGTCAAGCCGTCTATCAGGTCACACCACCCACATCGCGGCGAGGGGAGCGCAGTCAGCCGGTCGAACCTCGGAAACCCGTAGTGGAGGAGGTCGACGAGCCTGTGCTGGGCGGCGTCGAAGTGATCAGTCTCGACGAGGCGGAGGAGGCCGAGGAGGCCGCCGTCGACGATGAGGAGATCGTGGATCTCGGCGACGACGAGGATATCCCCGCAGCCGACGACGATACCTTCCTCGAGGAAGAGGAAGAGGGCGAGACCGACGTAACCGGCATTGTCGGGGGCGGGCCCAAGGAGGAAACCTAGGGTTTCCGAGGCCGGAAGTCGGAAGCCAGAACGCAGAGTTCTGGTTTTCAGCTTCGCATTTCTCTTGAACGCGCCAGAAGCGCGGCCTAAGTGAGTTGCCTGAGCCGGAAGCCAAAGCCTTGACCAGTCTTCTGGTTTCTGACTTCTGACTTCCGGTTGCTGACGCGAAGGGGCCATAGCTCAGTTGGGAGAGCGCGTGAATGGCATTCACGAGGTCGGCGGTTCGATCCCGCCTGGCTCCACCAGCCCCAAGACAACGGCCTGACTAGGCGGCCGTCGCCGGATCAATCACCTCGACAATTTCCGTAATCTTGCTCGCGGGAAAGCCACTCAGTTCCGCGTGCCTGCGGATCGCTTCCTCGTCGCGCGCGAGGTAAATGCAGAACGTCTTGTCGCCAGCGACATAGCTGTGCACCCACTGGATGTCTTGCGCACCGATTTGGCAGAGCGCCTTGTTGGACTTCGCGGCAGCGCCGGCCAACTATCTTGCATCGAGGCTTCCAACTTCGGGAATGTCGCGTTCGATGAGAAATCGTTTGAGGCTCATTGTGACTCTGCTCCTTTGCTTGCGGTGATCAGTTGGCGGTGGCTTGTGCCGGCGCCTTGAAGGCCGAGACGGCCTGATCGAAGGCGGGGCCGATGAGCCCGGAATCCTTCAGCGCCCAGGCGACCAGGCTTGCGCCCTCCAACACGCTGAGGACGAGCGCGGCCGCGTCATCCACATCGAGATCGGGGCGGAGCTCGTTTGCAGCGACGCCGTCGCGGAGAACCGATTTCAGCCAATCGAGATGCAGCTCGAAGAATGCGCGGACACGCTGCTGCATCGACGGTGGAAGCGCGAAGATCTCCGCCGACAGTGCCCCGCAGAGCGGCATCATGCCGTTGCGGATGCTGTCGGTGAAAAACCAGCCATAGCGGGAGAGGCGTGTCTGGGGATCGCTCTCTTCCGCGCGGATCGTTTCGAGCGCGGCGCGGAACTTGGTCAGATAGGCGTCTATCAGCGCGTTGCCGAGTTCCTCTTTCGTCCGGAAGTGGTGATGGATGCTCGCCTTGCGAATGCCGATGCGGTCGGCGAGGTCCGCGTAGCTGAAGGCGGCGTAGCCGCGAGTCCGCATCAGGGCTTCGGCCTCCTGGATCAACCTCTCCCTCGTGTCGAGCATCGGCAAACCTACCTACTAGTTGGTTTGGCCGTCAATCTCAATTGTGCTCCGTGTTTTCCCGACGAGTCAGGCTATGGTTCCCTTCCGCCGAGGCGGAAACCGCTGGAGAGCGACACATGAGAAGCCTCGACAGGATGATGAGACGGCGCGGGCTTGAACTGCCGCCGGTGCGGGCGCCGAGCGCGGCGCTGGGTGCCCTCGCCATCGGAGCGCTGGCCATTGGCGCGCTGGCGATCGGCGCGCTTGCCATCGGCCGCTTGAGCGTGCGCCGCGCGGACGTGCGGAAGCTTCGTCTCGGTGAGGTCGAGATCGATGACCTTACAGTGCGGCGTCTTCGGGTGACCGAAGCAGCGGACGACGATCCAGGCGCACGACACGAGACTTAGTGACCGCCGACAACACCGACATTGATGCCCGCCACACGCGCGGCGCTGACGCGCTGCGGCAGGTCCTGACCGTAGGCGCCCGGCACAAGCAGGATCGTGTCGCCGGCGGACGCCGCCTGAAGGGCATGGGACAGGCTCTTGAAGGCGGTCTCCGCGCTGCGGCCGTCATTGGCGTCGCTGCCGGTCTTGGGGTTTACGTACCAGGTCATCGTGCAAGGCTCCGATTCGAGACAGCAGGACGTTAGAGCAACGGGCCGCGCTTCGGTAGACGGCGCTTCGTCCTGTTATTCCTTGAATCCGGGCCTGGATTGCCCATATGCCAACTGGTTTAAAAGGCTCGGCGCCGCGAGACAGGGCTGAGAGAGAGGCGTCGAGAGGGCGTCATTCGCACCGGAAACGCGCGGCGCCAGAGAGAAGGCTTTCTGCTCCATGTCGCGCATGTCACTCATCGACGGCAATGTTTGGTTAAGCGTGGCGGCGGAACGATTGGACGCACGGACGAAGGCCGCCGATGGCGGCTATCCGCCTTATAATATCGAGCTCCTGCCGGCGGGCGAGCGCGGGCCGGAAATGCTTCGCATCACGCTTGCCGTCGCAGGCTTCGACCGCGGAGACCTCGACGTGACGGTCGAGGACGGCGCGCTGACGATCCGCGGCTCGAAGCACGACGATACGGCGAAGGACTATCTTCATCGCGGTATCGCCGCACGCCAGTTCAAACGGACCTTCGCCCTTGCCAGCGGCGTTGAAGTCCGGAAGGCCGAACTGCAAGATGGCCTGCTCGCCATCGAGCTGGAACGGCCCTATAGGGAAAAGCGCATCCTCAAGGTGGGGATCACCTCAGACTAGGTCCCACGAGGAACCGGAGTTCGATGAACAAGATGGAAAATGACGAGACCCGCCCGTTGATAAGCCTGAAGGAGCTGGCGCTCCTCGGGGACGGCGAGGTCGCCTACATCAAGCAGGTCGATTCCAACGCCGCGGAGCGGCTGTTCCCGGCGCTCGAGAGCGCTCCGGAGGGCATCGATCTCTATGCCCTGCTCGGCGCCGACGGCACCCCGATTGCGCTCACCGACAGCCGCAACGCGGCCATCGCCAACGCACTCGAGAACGACCTCGTTCCGGTGAGCGTGCACTAGAGCTTCGCCCTAAGCAGGGTCTCCCCCCACCCCGCGCTAGGCGGCGTGAGAGGACGTCTCCCCTTCGGTGAGCACCGCGTAGAGGGTTGCGGGATCTTTTGAGGCCCTGAGCTTCTCGACCGCCGGGCCCTCCCGCAGCAGACGCGAGATGCGGGCGAGAGCCTTGAGGTGGTCGGCACCGGCCCCCTCCGGCGCCAGCAGCAGGAAAACGATGTCCACGGGCCGGCCGTCGACGGCATCGAAATCGACGGGCTCGGATAGGCGCGCGAAGGCACCGACGATCCGCTTGAGCCCGGCCAACTTGCCGTGAGGGATCGCCACGCCCTGGCCGAGCCCGGTGGAGCCGAGGCGCTCGCGCTGCAGCAGGACATCGAAGATATCGCGCTCCGGAAGCCCGGCGACTCGCGCCGCATGCGCCGAAAGCTCCGTCAAGAGCTGCTTCTTGCTCTTGACCTTGAGCGACGGCATCACAGCTTCGGGTGCAATCAAATCACCTAAATGCATTTCGACTTCCCGTGTGACTTCGTGGGAGCGGATGGGCTCTCGCCCGGCGACTATTCCGCCCGCGCCTTCTTCCCCGCTGGATCGATCCAGCCGATATTGCCGTCCTCACGGCGGTACACCACGTTGATCTCGCCATCGTGCGCATTGCGGAACACGACGAACGGCCGATCCGAGATATCCATCTGCATTACCGCGTCGCTGACGGCCATCTCGTGCAGCATGGTCTCGGCTTCGGCAATGATGACCGGATTGCCCTCATGGCGCTCCTCGTACTCCTCCTCGGACGCCTGGATGACGTAGGACGCCGCCGGTGTTTGCTTGCGAGGCGTCTCGCCGCTGCCGTGCCGTTTCAGCCGGCGTTTGTAGCGGCGCACCCTCTTTTCGAGCCGTTCGCAAGCAAGGTCGGCGCTTTGATACGCCTCAGGCGCCACCCCATGAGCCTCCAGGCTCATGCCTTGCCACAAATGGACCGTGCAATCGGTACGGAACTCCCCGTGGATCTTCTCGATGCGCACATGCCCCGACGGCACGCGCCCCATGAACTTCTCAACGGTCTGTACAACGCGCTCCTGGACGTAGGAGCGCAAGGCCTCGCCGACGTCCAGATTCTTTCCGGTAACTTGTATTGTCATTGCCCGCGGAAGACTGTTCAAAACCTTCGTCGACCGGCGCTTCCCGGGGCGCTTACCGCATTTTCGGCCCGATTCGACAAGGCGCCCGTAGCACGCCCTGGCCCATCCTCAATCGGCCTTTATCGCGGGGCGGGAAGCTAGACCCCCCTTCGGAGGGTGTCAAACCCATTCAAATTGTCTTTCCCCTTTACACGATTCGACAGCGCGAACAGAGTCTTAGGGGTGCCGCTCAGAGGCTTGCCCCCAGGGCGATGCGCTTCAGGCGCCGCCGTTGCACCGAGGACGGAATGCCGAGCGCTTCGCGGTATTTCGCGACCGTGCGCCGCGCGATGTCGATGCCATCGCCCTTCAGCTTCTCTACGATCTTGTCGTCGGACAGGACATCGGCCGCCGGCTCGCCGTCGATCATCTCGCGGATGCGGTGTCGCACGGATTCCGAAGAATGCGAGTCGCCGTCCGAGGTGGCGGCGATGGCCGAGGTGAAGAAGTATTTCAGCTCGAACAGTCCGCGATTGGTTGCCATGTACTTGTTGGCGGTGACGCGGCTAACCGTCGATTCGTGCATGGAGATGGCATCGGCGACGGTCTTCAAATTGAGCGGCCGCAAATGCCGGACGCCGTAAGTCAAGAATGCGTCCTGCTGGCGAACGATCTCCTGCGCCACTTTCAGGATGGTGCGGGCGCGCTGGTCGAGGCTCTTCACCAGCCAGTTGGCGGTCTGCAGGCAATCCACAAGGTAGGTTTTGTCCTCCTTGCGCATCTTCGTCTTGGATACGGTTGCGTAGTAGGACTGATTGACGAGCACACGCGGAAGCGTGTCGCTGTTGAGCTCCACGTGAAAGCTGCCGTCGGGCAACGAGCGCACCAGGACGTCGGGCACGATCGGCTGGGTCGGCGACGTGCCGTATTTCAACCCCGGTTTGGGATTGAGCCGCTTTACCTCCGCGATCATGTCGCACATATCTTCGTCCGAAACGCGGACGGCGCGTTTCAGGGCGACCAGATCGTGCGTGGCGAGCAGGTGAAGGTTGTCGATGAGCGCCGCCATGGCAGGATCGCAGCGATCCTGCTCCTTCAACTGAAGCGTCAGGCATTCACGCAGATCGCGCGCGAACACCCCGCACGGGTCGAAACCCTGCATGACGCGAAGCGTTTCCTCGACAAGCCCCAGCGGCGCACCGAGCAGCTCGGCCAACCCCTCGAGCTCCCCGCGCAAGTAGCCGGCCTCGTCCGTCATGTCGATGAGATGCTGACCAATCAGACGCTGTGCCGGGTCGGCGAAGGCAAGGGCGAGCTGTTCCGAAAGATGACTGCGAAGCGTCCTCTCCTCGGCCACGTAGGCTTCCAGATTGGCACCCCCCTCCATCTCGGCGCGCGGACCTTGCACAAGTCCCGTCCACCCGGAGTCGACCATGGCGCCTGGCACGAAGCCGTCCGCGTCTGGAAACACATCCTGAGGCTCGGCGTCGAGATCCTCGGTACGGCCGGCGTCGCCGCCACGCTCCAAGTCGACCCAATCATCCGTGTCTCCGGAATCGAAGCTCGCGTCGGTGGCAGCGCCATTGCCTTCGCTGCCGTCATCCTTCGGTGCCGGCGATGGCTCGTCGGCGCCGTTCGGTTCCTCGCCGTCGGTGCGTTCCAAGAGAGGATTGCGCTCGAGCTCGCCTTCGACAAAAACCGCAAGCTCCAAGTTCGAGAGTTGCAGGAGCTTGATCGCCTGCTGCAATTGCGGCGTCATGACCAGACTGTGCGTCTGGCGAAGTTCGAGCTTCGTATTGATCGCCATTTACGAACTTACCCGCGATCAGGTGCTCAGATCTTGAACTGATCACCAAGATAGACGCGCCGCACTTCCTCGTTATTGATGATGTCGTGAGCGGTGCCGTGGGTCAGCACCATGCCGTCGTGAATGATATAGGCGCGGCTGACAAGGTCGAGCGTCTCACGCACATTGTGATCCGTAATGAGGACACCGATGCCGCGCTCGGTGAGATGGCGTACCAACGCACGGATATCGCCCACCGCGATCGGATCGATACCGGCGAACGGCTCGTCGAGCAGCATGAAAGACGGACGCGAGGCAAGCGCGCGCGCAATCTCGACACGGCGGCGCTCGCCGCCCGACAGACTCATGGACGGCGACTTCCTGAGGCGCGTAATGCGGAATTCCTCCAGCAGGGAGTCGAGCTGAAGCTGACGCTCCTTCTTGTCGGGCTCGACCATCTCGAGCACTGCAAGAATGTTCTCCTCGACGGTGAGGCCACGGAAGATCGAGGCTTCCTGCGGCAGATAGCCGATGCCTAGCCGCGCGCGCCGGTACATTGGCAGCTTGGTCACGTCCCGGCCGTCTATCGTGATGGAGCCTTCGTCGGCCGGAATGAGCCCGGTGATCATATAGAAAACAGTGGTCTTGCCGGCGCCATTCGGACCCAAGAGACCAACCGCCTCGCCGCGCGCGAGATCGAGGCTTACGCCGCGCACGACCGTCCGCTTCTTGAAACTCTTGACTACGGAGCGAATGGTAAGCCAGCCGTTGCCGGGTTCCGGTTGCGGCCCGAAATCCCCCGCAGGCAGCGCCGGCTGCGCGGGCGTTTGGGCAACGACTGCCTGGCCTGGGAACGACAGCAACTTGCCCACTGACCTCTTTGCTCTCTCAGTTGAAGCTGCGCCCGGTTAACATCGGCTAAAGCTCCGCGCGGACCTAACGGAACTCAGGCATAAGCGAGACCGGCTCGTCATCGTCGGTGGCCCAATCCCCCGGCGCTTGCTCGGTCGAGGCGGGATCCTGCGCGGCGCCCGCGGGCTCGGAGGACCGGGATTTTTTGGACTCGGCACCGTCCTTGCCCGCTGCACTGCCCTTGGGCATGAAAAGCGCCCGAATGCGGCCGCGTCCGGTCTCGGCCGTGCCGGTGTTCTCGAAGTGGCTCTCGCCCGTCTTCAAGTCAATGACAAGCCGATCTCCCTTTAGCACATTCTCGCCTTGCGTTAACACCACATTGCCACCCACGGTTACCAGCTGGGCGGGCACGTCGTAGAGCGCCCAGTCGCTCGTGGTGGTCTGGTCGTCCTCGCTGGTGATGACGACATTCCCGCGCGCCTCGATTTTGTTGATGCCAGACTGCGCGTCGTTCTCGTCCTGCGCACCTTGAGCCGAGAGTTGGCCGGCTGCGGGGGCCCGGCCGGTCAGCCTGTCACTGCCACCGACATAGTGAACGTCGAGCTCGGCGGCCCGAAGCGTCGTCGTACCTTGTACGGCCTTCACGTTGCCCTTGAAGGTTGCGTATTTCTTCGCATCGTAGACCGTGAGCGTGTCCGACTCGATATCGATCGGTTCGTCGGAGTTCTCGGAGAGGCCCCCGAACGCGTTGGTGGCGGTCTGGGCCCCCAGCGGGTCTGCCGGCGAGACTGCGAGCAGGACGGCCAAGACCCATGCAAAGGCGGGAACCCGCCCGATCGCCGGGTAGCGGGTCATTGCGGACCCGCCATCTGTGGCGGGGCCGCTGCCGCCGGCATCGGCTGTTGGGCCGGCTGAGGCGTCGCGGTTTGCGGCTTGCCTTCGGCCGCCACGGGCTTTTTCGGCTTGTCGAGATGGACGGCCACCTTCCCGCGAAACACGATCTCGTTGTCCCGTGACCGCAAGGTCATGGCATCCGCTCTCACCGTGCCGTTGGTCAGCTCGAAGAAGACGGGCCGGTGAGACCTGAGCGTCTGGGTCTGCATCTCGAGGCTTGCGTTCTTGAGCTCGCCCTTGACGCCGGCGCTGGTCTCGACGGTGATGCGGTCCTTCATCACAAGGCGCTCGGTCTCGCTGTTGAAAACCCCTCGGACAGCCTGCATGCGCGACCACCCACCCGAGGGATTCGAGACATCGGCCTTAATGGCATGGAGCTTGATGATGTTCGGACTGGCGACGTCCTGGTCGGCATACTCGGCTCTCACGATGTAGTCGCCGTTCTTCTTGTCGGCTCCTTTGAGAGTCGGATTGAGCATCCGCAAGTTGCCGTCGGCGACCTGCATGCCGTCGATGCTGGCCGTGAAGTCGCCGACCGTGACGTTGAGGCGCGTGGTAACGAAATACGCCGCGAGCACGAGCACGGCTACGGCCGGCAAAACCCGGCGCAGGATATGCACGAGACGGCTGTGCCGCGCGGCGTTGCCGAACGCGCGCGCACGCTCCTCGGGGGTGAGCACGCGGTATCGCTGCCCAGCCGAAAGGAGATTCGCCTCAAGTGCCATCGCATCCGCCATGTGTCGCGGGGACCCTAGTTTAACCTAGCCGCAGGACTTTGATCAGATTGCGACCGGCAGCCTTGGTTTTCCGGGCCTCTTGGCCGCCCTAGTGGGCGAAGAGATCCATCTCGGCCCAGCCTTCGAGGTCGAGCTCGGCCCTTGTGGGCAGAAACTCGAAGCAGGCGCGGGCCAAGTGCGCCCGGCCTTCCCGCTTCAGCATGGCATCGAGGCGATCCCTCAACGCGTGCAAATATAGCACATCGCTCGCCGCATAGTTGAGCTGATCCGGGCTAAGCTCGGCCGCGCCCCAATCGGACGACTGCTGCTGCTTGGACAGTTCCACCCCAAGGAGCTCGCGGCAGAGGTCCTTCAGGCCGTGCTTGTCGGTATAGGTCCTGGCGAGCTTGGAGGCGATCTTGGTGCAGTAGACGGGCCGCGGCATGACGCCGAGGAACCGCTTGAGCACGGCGATGTCGAAGCGGCCGTAATGGAAGATCTTAAGGATGCTCTCGTCGGTGAGGAGGCGGCTCAGCTCCGGCGCGTCGTAGCCGCCGGCGAACTGCACCAGGGCAGCGGTGCCATCGCCCGAGGAAAGCTGTACGAGGCAGAGCCGGTCGCGATGCGGATTGAGCCCCAGCGTCTCGGTGTCGATGGCGATGCTTGGACCGGCAAAGCGTCCCGGCGGCAAGTCGCCTCTGTAAAGCTCGACGTTCGGGGACTGGCTCAAGGGCGTCTCAATGGTCGTGGCCGTGAGGTCTTGCCCTCAGCGAAAGCCCCGTCTGCGCCGGGGGCGCGGCGTGTCTGGTGCCCAGGAGAAGACTCGAACTTCCACGCCCTTTCGGGCACTAGCACCTGAAGCTAGCGCGTCTACCAGTTCCGCCACCTGGGCTTGAGAGAGTTCAGGTACGATCGGCGCTTCTCGTTGTCAATTGCCAGGAGAAAGCCTTCAAGGAGCCCGCTCCCTCGTGTATTGCTGCAAGGGCACACTAGCGGAGCCAGGTTAAGAGGCATCTAAGTGGCCGTTCAGCTCAATCACAGGGCGCTGGTGACGATCTATGGAGGCTCGGGCTTCCTCGGGCGTCACGTCGTGCGGGCGATCGCCCGGACGGGCGCACGCATCCGGGTCGCGGTCCGGCGCCCGGAGCTTGCGGTCCATCTCCAGCCGCTCGGCGGCGTCGGTCAGATCGT
>CAYUTT010000032.1:0-11110 GCA_964447575.1 uncultured Methyloceanibacter sp. | reverse complement strand
ACGTCATCCTCAACCGCCGCGACGATGCCACCGACCGGCTGCTCGAGGCGGCGGAACGCTACAAGGGCGGCGCCTCCCAGAAGAAGGAGCAGGATCTGTCCTGGCGTGAGAAGCCGGTCGAGGAGCGCCTGACCCACTCGCTGGTGCACGGCATTGCCAATTACATCGAGGAAGATACCGAGGAGGCTCGCCAGAAGGCCGAGCGCCCCCTCCACGTCATCGAAGGCCCGCTGATGGCGGGCATGAGCGTCGTCGGCGACCTGTTCGGCGCCGGAAAGATGTTCCTGCCCCAGGTCGTGAAGTCCGCGCGCGTGATGAAGCAGGCTGTCGCCTATCTCATGCCCTACATGGAGAAGGAGAAAGAGGAGCAGGGGCTGGCCCAAGGCGAACCCGCGGGCAAGGTGCTGCTCGCCACGGTGAACGGCGTCGTGCTCCAGTGCAACAATTTCGGGGTTACTGACCTCGGAGTCATGGTGCACTCACAGACGATCCTCGACACCGCGCGTGAAAAGAAGGTCGATATCATCGGCTTGTCCGGCCTTATCACGCCGTCCCTCGACGAGATGTGTCACGTGGCGGCCGAAATGGAGCGCGAAGGCTTCGATCTTCCGCTGCTCATAGGCGGCGCGACCACGAGCCGCGTGCACACCGCGGTGAAGATCAGCCCGAACTACAAGCGAAGCCAAGCCATCTACGTCACCGACGCAAGCCGTGCCGTGGGTGTGGTGTCAGGGTTGATGTCGAAGGAGGAGCGTCCGAAGCAGATCGCCAAGGTGCGCGAGGAATACCAGCGCATGGCCGAGTCTTACGCACGCGGCCAGGAGGAGAAGACCCGCGCCTCGATCGCGCAAGCGCGCGCCAACGCGCTCAAGCTCGAGTGGGCGGGCTACTCGGCGCCCAAGCCAACCTTCCTCGGCACGCGGACATTCAAGGCTTACGACCTGGCGGATTTGGCCCGCTATATCGACTGGACGCCGTTCTTCCAGGCCTGGGAGCTGAAAGGCGCATATCCGCGCATCTTGGAGGACGACAAATACGGCGAGGCGGCGCGGCACCTCTTCGACGACGCGCAAACCATGCTGAAGCAGCTCATCGCCGAGAAATGGCTGACCGCGAATGCTGTGGTCGGCTTTTGGCCGGCGAACAGCGTGGGCGACGATATCGAGCTCTATCGAGACGAGACGCGGACGGCGCCCCTCGCCACCTTGCACACGCTCCGCCAGCAAATGGCCCGCGATACTGGCAAGGCCAATCTCGCGCTCGCCGATTTCGTGGCGCCGAAGGAGACGGGTGTCGCCGACTATGTCGGCGGCTTCGCCGTGACTACCGGCATCGGCGAGGAGGAAGTGGCGCGCAGGTTCGAGCGCGCCAACGACGACTATTCGAAGATCCTGGTCAAGGCGCTGGCCGACCGGCTCGCGGAGGCCTTCGCCGAGGCTTTGCACCAGAAGGTGCGCCGCGAGCTTTGGGCCTATGCGCCGGACGAGAAGCTTGCGAACGAAGAGCTCATCGCCGAGGCCTATACCGGCATCCGCCCGGCGCCCGGCTATCCGGCCCAGCCCGATCACACCGAGAAGCGCACTCTGTTCACGCTTCTCGAAGCGGAGAAGGAGATCGGCGTGAAGCTCACCGAGAGTTGCGCCATGTGGCCGCCCGCCGCCGTCTCGGGGCTCTATTTTTCGCATCCCGAGAGCCGCTATTTCGGCGTCGGCAAGATCGGCCGGGACCAGGTCGCTGACTACGCTGCGCGCAAGGACTGGTCGATGGACGAGGCCGAGCGCTGGCTCGGTCCGATCCTCAACTACGACCCGAAGCGGCTCGCCGACGCGGCAGCTTGAGACCTCCGCCCCGGCGGGAGGTCGCCTAGGCGGGCAAATCCGCCGTGGCGCCTCATCGTGATGTCAATGTTGGGTGCGGCCCTCTGGGGCCAAAGCCTCGCTCCTTAGATCATCCCCAGGATGACGGCGGCGAGGAAGCCGAACGATATGATCGTCATGACGGCAGTCAATTTGGCTCTCAGTTCCATCGGAAGCTCTCCTTTCCGATTGGAGGGTTGCCCATTGCCGAACCGGCAAAGTCTAGCGGCTCGCCCAGATCGGTGCCAAGCCGTTTTCTTGCTGCACTGCACAAACGGGATGTTCCCCAAGCTGACCGTCAACGCACGACGGGGCATTTAGGTCCATGCACCCTGAGATTTTTTTTCCAGGCCCGGATTTACGGCCTGGAAGCGTCACGGCACGAGTGGCGGCACTGGCGGCGCTCATTTGAACAATTTGTGGAAAAGTTGCCGGGACGCGACAACCGCCGACACCCTCACAGGCGTTGGGACGGACCGATAGGGAATTTCCGGAGCAGGACTTCATCGAAGCCTTCGGCCACCAGTTCCGGCACCACCGCGGCTCTCGCAAACCCGTGCTGCCGATAGAAGCGCAAAGCGCGCCTGTTGAGCCGCGAGGCGCAGACCCAAAGATTTCGGGCTCCACGCTGGAGCGCCTCGTCCTCGAACCAGCGGACAAAGGCCGCCCCGATCCCTCGGGCCTGAAACCCAGGGAGGAGCACCAGCAGCTCGAGATAGGGTCCTATGAGCCAGGGGGACCGCACGGACGCGGCGCCGGCGAGCGTCCCGTCGGCCGCGATGACATAGCGGCGAACGCCGCCGTCTTCATGCCCGAGGAACTGTGCCATCCCCTCGGCCGAATAGCCCATTTGCGACCAAGGCGGCATCGCGACGATGGCCTCGGCGAGACGGGAGCACTCCTCCGGGGTAGGCGGACAGAGCTTGGCCGCCCCGAGATCAGCGGCTTCGGAAAATCGACCAGACGTCATTGGTCTTCGTCCGCTGCTTGGCCTGGACGACGCGCCGCATATCGCCCGGCCGGTTGAGGTAGCAGGTCTCGGCGATGACCGGCGTGCCCGCGGCCAGAAACTCGCTCACCGTGACGAAGCTGTAGCCATCTTCCTTGAGCTTGGGTAGGGCGAGTGCCAGCCCCGCCGCCGTGTTGTGCCCGCGCCCATTGGCATGCGCGACAACGATGGCGCCGGGATGCGCGCGCGCGAGGATGGTGTTGGCGATGGTCTTCGCCGACACGCGCGGATCTGGATCGCCGGTCACCACGTCCCATTGAATCGCAAGCTGGCCGGCTCCAGCCACTGCGTCCAAGGCCTTCGCGCTGCATTTCCCGTAAGGGAATCGCATCAGCCGCATTCGTTCTTGCAGGGCGCTGAAGGGTCCCCGCGTGCCGGTCGCGCAGTCCCGCATTGCCAGCGCCTTCCGCGCCCGGGCGAAGGCCGCCTCGGTTAGCAGAATCTCCTCCGCCAACGTCTTGCCGTTGGCGTTGGAGAAGTCCCGGTGGCGCAAACCATGCGCACCGATCTCGAAATTCGGGTCGGCGATCAGCTGCTGGGCGCGCTCGGCATGGCTCTCCAGCCACTTGCCGCTGGCGAAGAAGGTCGCTTTGATGCCTTCGGCTCTTAAGAGATCGACCACGCGGCCGTCATAGCCGGCCTTGTCCCCGTCGCTTTCGCAGAGGTCGAAGGTTAGCGCAATGAGCTTCGCGTCCGTGGCCAGCTCGACACTCCGGATCGAGCCGCGAAGGTCGGCGGGCACCGAATCGGGTTCCGGCAGGGGCTCTTGCCTCAGCGCCCCCAGGTCGAGGGATACTGGGGAGCGGCTGGACTTCAGCTCCTTGTCGGTGCCGGCCAGCGCCTCAGGCGTCCAGCAGCGGGCGAGGAGGGTGGTATCGGCCCAAGTGGCTGGCTCGGCTGCGCTGGGCTCCTCGGCTAGGGCGCGCGCGAGCCCCGAGGCGATGAGCACCCCACCGAGAAGAACGAAAATGCGCCTCAAGGTCATTTGACGCCCCAAGATCGAGGCATTGAGCCTGTGTTGCCAGAACCCCGTCAACTGCTGAATCGGAAGGTGGCAGGCCCCGGGCAACCTTCCTCTCACTTGGGTGTTATAATCGCGTTCCACTCCAGCACCGGAGGAAAGCCATGCTCAGGCGAGTTCTTTTGGCCGCCGTCGTGCCGCTGACGGTTCTTGGGTCCGCCCAGGCGCAGGATCTGTGCAACGACGCCCATATGAAGCAGATGGATCAAATGATCGCCGATATGACGGACGCCGAGAAGAAGAATGAGGCGATCGCCGCGCTCGATCAGTCCAAGGCCGCCATGGAAAAGGGCGACACGGCGGAGTGCATGAAATACATGGACGAGGCCCACCAAGCCATGGGCCTATAGGACGGCACTAGAGCCCGACTCGGCTCACCGAACGGGGTTCAGCGGCGCCTGCGAGATCATGGGGCAGGCGAGCGTCTTCTCCAGCGCATCGATCAGCTCGCCCTCGTCGTTGGCTCTGATGTACAGGCCGTTGTTCTGCTCTGCCAAGCACATCAGGTCGGTGATACTGCTGCCGCCGGTCCAGGAATAGCCCTCGTAGCGGAAGCCGATGACGTGAACGGTGAGCTGCGCGGCGTTGTCGTGGAGGTGCTTGGCCAAGTCGCAGGGCGAGCCTCCACAAGTCTCCTCGCCGTCGGTCACCACAACAATCACGCCGGGTGTGGTGCGGTAATCGAGAGCCTCCGCCGCCTGCTCGACACCGGCTGTGAGAGGAGTCTTCCCCGCCGGGACGATCGAGTTGACCGCTCGCATGATGGGCTCGGTGGCGTTCGCTGTCGGCTTGAGATCGAGGCTAACATTGCACTGATTGTAGGGGCCCGGACCGTAGGTCACGAGGCCGACGCGGCGGAGCCGCGCGGCGGAAGGCAGGACATGAGATAGCGCGGAGCGGACCTCATCGATGCGCGGGCGCGAATTCGGAATGCCAAGGACTTGGTTGCCTGACATGGAGCCTGAGGCATCGAAGACGATCATGGCGTCGTCCCTGCAAGGATCGCGCTTGGTTTCCTCGGCGAGTGTTGCAGGCGACGCGAGGCCTACGAGAACGGCCGCCACTGTGACGGCCGGCATGCGGCGGGCCAGAAAACCGGCAACCTGAATGCCACGACGCTGCATCTTTCCGCTCTCCCTAGGCAATCGTCTGCCAAGTGTAACGAATATCCATGCGCGATGGGAATAGCAGGAATCCCGGGAACTAGCCGTTATGCTTACCCCTTGCCCTTCGTCCGGGTGCTGCCTTGAGCCGCGTCCCGTTCCAGGAAATCGATCATTAGGCCGGCGACGTCCACGCCGGTAGCCCGCTCCAGCCCTTGGATGCCGGGCGAGGAGTTGAGCTCCATCACCAGGGGCCCGTGCTTGGAGCGGAGCATATCAACACCGCACACATTGAGGCCGAGCGTGCGCGCAGCCTTCACCGCGGTGGCTCGTTCCTGGGGGGTAATCTTCGCCTTCTCGCCGAAGCCGCCGCGATGGAGGTTCGAGCGGAACTCGCCCTCCGGGCCTTGACGCACCATCGCCGCCACCACCTTGTCGCCGATGACAAGCGCCCTGAGGTCGGTCGAGCCCGCCTCCTTGATAAACTCCTGCACCAGGATGTTCACATTTGCCCCCTGGAACGCCTCGATAACCGATTTCGCCGACTTCATCGTCTCGCCCAGCATCACGCCGATGCCTTGCGTGCCTTCGAGCAGCTTGATGACCACCGGCGCGCCGCCCACGAGATCGATGACGTCCTCGGCCTGTTTCGGGTCGTTGGTGAAGGCGGTGGTGGGCAGTCCGATGCCGCGGCGCGCGAGCAATTGCAGGCAGCGCAGCTTGTCGCGGCTTCTGCCGATGGCGACCGACTCGTTGAGCGGATAGACGCCCATCACTTCGAACTGGCGCAAGACCGCAAGCCCGTAGAAGGTGATCGAAGCGCCAATGCGCGGGATGACCGCGTCGAAGCCTTCGAGCTGCCGCTTGCGGTAGTAGAGCGTCGGCCTTTTTGACGTGATGTTGATGGAGACGCGCAGCGTATTGATGATCTCGATCTCGTGGCCGCGCGCGCGCGCCGCCTCGCAGATGCGCCGGTGGCTATAGAGATTGGGATTGCGCGCGAGCAAGGCGATCTTCATGGGGCTCTCTCGTCGGGGAAGCTATGGCCGGCCTTTTGGGGCGCGGGATGCTGGACGAGATTTGTGACGGAGTCGTGCCGGCGCCGCCCCGAGCAGAAACGAGCGCCCCGGCTCGATCACGGTGCGTCCTTTGAGCGCCGTGCGTCCGAGCAGCATGCGAAACCCCATCTGATCGCGGTTGGTGAGCGTGAGCTCGATGGGCCAGCGGGCATCCCCCAGCCGGAGCATGGTCTTGATGACGTAGCGCTGCTCGACGCCGCCGCTCGAGTTCCGCACGGTGCGCTGATCGATTGCGCGGGCTTCGCACCTCACTCTGGTCGCTGAATTGCGCTGCAGGGGTGCCAGCTCGAAGCGCACCCAGATTTGACCCTCCCGCCAATACGGTTCGATGCGGAAGGCATGGAGCGCGCTCGTCCGCGCGCCGGTGTCGATCTTCGCCTTGATGGCCTCGACCTCGAGGTCTGGCAGGCCGACCCATTCGCGCCAGCCGATCGCGAGCGGTGTCTTGAAGAGGTGGCGTGCGTCCATGGTGTGGCGATCGCGGCAGGATGCCGGGTGGGTTACTGATGCCGGCGCGTTTCATGTAGCACACCGGGCACGGCCGGAAGCGCCTTCTTCTGCCGGTGCACCAGCACACCGCGCAGATGACGAAGCGAAGAGCTTAACGCCCGCTAGCCGCAACCATGGCTTTGATGTAAAAGCCCTTTACATGAATCACTCCGACCGCGGCTGGCGGCGCCCACGCTCCTATCATCACGGCAACCTCAAGGAGGTGCTGCTGGAGGCGGCGCGCAAGCTCATCGAGGAGCATGGCGCCTTCGGCTTCAGCCTGACCGAGGCGGCGCGCCTTGCCGGCGTCAGCCCCGCCGCGCCCTACCGTCATTTCCGCGACCGCGATGCACTCCTCGCCGAGGTCGCCCGCCACGGTTTCGAGCGCTTCGCAGCGCGCCTCGATGCGGCCTGGAACGACGGCGTACCCACGCCGCTCTCCGCATTCGAGAATCTGGGCCGTGCCTATCTCGCCTTCGCCCGGGAGGAGCCGGCGAGCTACACTGTCATGTTCGAGACGGGGCTCGCGCCCGGCACGGAAGGAGAAACGCTACCGGCGGCCGAGCGCGCCTTCGACGTATTGCAGCGCGCCGCGGCGGCGCTCTGCCGTCACCTCCCGGAAGACGAGCGCCCCCCGCTCAAGCTCATGAGCCTGCATATCTGGGCGATGTCCCACGGGGTGGCCACGCTCTTCTCGCAAGGTGGCCGCGCGGCGCGCAAGGTCCCCATGACGCCCGAGGAGATCCTTGAAAGCGGCATGCTCATCTACTTGAAAGGACTCGGCATTCTGCCGGACGCCACGAAGGAAGAGGCAAGTCCTTAATTGCTTGCCTCGAGCCATCTGAGCACGCGGTCCCAGTCGCTTGGCGTGCCGTTGTAGATGTTGCGGTCCACGTTGCCCTTGATACCCGGCACCTTGCCCGTGGTGGTGAACTGCCAGAAGGCGTAGGGGCGCGTTCCGTAGATCTTGGCGGGTTCCGCCGCGACCGAGCGCAGCCAGAAATGATAGCTCCTGAACTCGCCCTGAAGCACCTCGCGGTGGAACGCAGGGTCCGTATAAATGATGGGGCGCTTACCCGTGTGCCGCTCCATGGCGTCGAGAATGATCTGAGCCTTCTTCAGCGCGAGCTCGCGCGAGATCTTCTTCGGGCAGGTCTTCGAGTGGGTGTGCCATTCCAGATCGAGCACGGGCGGCAGCGCGTCCGGATCCTGCGGCACGTTGCGGATGAACCACTCCGCTTGCTCGCTCGCCGGACGGCACCAATAGATGAAATGATATGCGCCGCGTGCCACACCGGCGCGCTTCGCGCCGTGCCAGTTCTCGCGGAACTTCGGATCGAGATGGTCGCCGCCCTCGGTTGCCTTGATGAAGGCGAAGCGGATGCCCGCCTCGCGCACCTGCCGCCAGTCGATGTCGCCCTGCCAGTAGGAGACGTCGATGCCTTGGATCGGCATGGTATGGGCGCGGACCACGCCGTCATGCGGCTTGTGGTCCTTCAGCGAAAGCGCAAATGCCGCGCCTCCGCCCACCATGGTCATGGCGATGACGGCAGAAAGCCCTAAGCCTAAGAGGCGACGATACCCCAAATGCATTGAATCCCTCTTGACCCCACGTAACCATACAATTTTTGGCGAATTGCCGCTTCGACTCTCGCGACAGGGGGTTAAATTTTCTTTGGCTTGCTCCCTAGCCGAGGCGCCCAGACACCCCATATTTTTGAGGCGTCCCCTTGAATGCCTTGCCAAGTGGCCGCATCTATGTAAATGTAAATAACATTCACACCGAAGGGAAGGTATCCCTGATGAACCTTGTTGCGACCTTGGACGACTATGGGAAGCCGGCTTGGATCGCGGCGATGATCCTCGGCTTCATCGTTTGGTGGCCCATCGGCCTTGGCGTTTTGGCCTATCTGATCTGGAGTGGACGCATGGGATGTGGACATAAGAAGGCATGGCGTGAGTACTTCACCGACGAGGCGCGCCGCTTCGGCAGCGGCTTCACCTCGACCGGCAATCACGCCTTCGACGAGTATCGCGAAGAGACCCTGAAGCGGCTCGAGGAGGAGGCAAAGGAGTTCCAATCCTTCCTCACGCGCCTGCGCCACGCGAAGGATAAGGCTGAGTTCGACCAGTTCATGGCCGAGCGCCGTGGCGGCACAGCGCCGACCTCCGCCTAAGCTCAAAGCCCCCTGCGAACGAGCTGAAGAGAGAGGCAACTCGTCTGAGGGCGCGGGATCCTTCATCCCGCGCCCTTAATCTTTGCGCAAACGCCGGGCTTTCCTTTCGCGCTCGCCTTTGTAGGATGCCGGCCGGCTGAGCCCCATTGCCCCGCAGAGAGGAACTGATGACCCGGAAGTCAGACGCAATCGATCATGCCGTCCGCCGCTTTGCGATTCTCGCAATTGCCACAGCGGCGTTGGCCTCGCCTGCAGCCCTGGCCGAACCCACCGATCTGGAAGCGCTCGCCGAGAGTCCTCAAACGTTTCCAGGCGAGGAAGTCGAGATCGTGGGCTTTTGCGTGAAGGGTGGGGTCAAGGGAGATGTGCTCGGCTATGAATGCACCACCGAGGCAGGCGTCTACCTGAATGCGGGCGACATCGAACCCGAGACGGCCAAGGCCAAGCTCGGCGATTGCGGCGTGTCGAAGGATGACGCGTGCAGCGCGACGATCCGCTTCGCGCCACACTCCTACACGACCTCGGCGGTGATAGAGCCGGGGAAGAATATCACCGTGTTCAATGCAGCGAAGGCCGCGTTGAGCTTCTGAATTGGCGCAAAGTCGAGCATGCCTCAGCCAAGCTCCTTCTGCTCCTCAAGCTTGCTTTCCTCGCTCACCGGTTGCTGAACGGGCCTGCCCGGCAAGAGCAAGGCCTCCACGGCACGCTCGGCCGCGTCGCGGAACGGCATCAGGATGAGCTCCGCGCCTGCATCGAGCAGCGCCTCGACATTCGCTTCCCTATGAGACGTGACGGCGATCTTCCCCGTAAAGCCGGACTCCCTCAGAGCCTGAATCAAGACGACGCGCGCATCGCTGTTGTCCACGCCGGTATTCTGCTCGGGGACGCTCGAAACGACCCATTTGACCTTGGAGAGGGGGAGGCTGGCAATGAATTCGGCATCCGACGCGTCGCCAAAGACGGCGTCGAGCCCTTGCTCGCGCGCCCGTTTGACGACGAAGGGATTGAAGTCCACGCCCAAGACCGGCACGTCCTGATTTGCCAGGAGACGCGCCATCGTGCCCCCGTACCGGCCGAGTCCGAACAGGATCACCTCGTAGCGCTTCGTCGTGTCGATCGTGCCGACCGCAGCCTCCCGTCTCGCGGGCCACTCGAAGAGACGCAGAAAAGGCTCGCACAAAGCATAGAGTTGGTGCGAATAGGTGATCATATAGGTCGAGGCGGCAATGGTTATCAAACCGACCAGGGTTACGAGGCCTAGCGCGTCCGTCGAGACGTGACCGATCGTGACGCCCATCGCCATGAAGATCAGCGAGAACTCGCTGATCTGCGCCACGGTCAGACCGGCGAGGAAGCCGGTCCGCACGTGGTAGCCGAGCGCCAGCATGATGGCGATGACGATGGCAGGATTGCCGATCAGAACGAACAGGGACAGCACGGTCGCGTCTGTGACCCCCTGGCCGATGCTACCGATGTCGAGCTTCGACCCGAGCGCCACGAAGAAGAACAGCAGCAGAAAATCGCGCAAAGGCGCCAGTCTGGCGGCGATGGCATCGCGGAACGGCGTCGAGGCCAGCGCGACGCCGGCCAGCAACCCGCCGAGCTCCTTGCCGAAGCCGAGTGTGTCGCCGAGTGCCGCAAAGGCCGCCGCGAGTGCGATGGCAAAGGTGAGCAAGAGCTCAGGAACGCGCGCCAGCCGCTCGGTAATGGGCCCGGCGAGATAGCGAACGAATAGCAGTACCAGCCCCAGCATGAGGAGCCCTGCACCGAATACCGTCAGAACATCCTTTGGTGTCGCCCCTTCTTGAGCGCCGATGCCCACAGCCGAAAGCACGATCATCGCCAGGACGACGACGATGTCCTGCACGATGAGAAAGCCGAGTGCGATCTGGCCATGCAGCGAATCGATCTCGCGCTTGTCCGAGAGGAGCTTGACGATGATGATCGTGCTGGAGAAGGTCAGCGCCACGGCGATGTACAGGCTGGTGACCGCATCGAAGCCGAGCGCAAGACAGATGAGAAAGCCGAAGACCGACGTGAACATCACTTGTCCAAGACCGGTGGCGAGCGCCACCGGACCGAGAGTCCGAATGAGATTGACGTCGAGCCTGATGCCGACCAGGAACAGCAGGATCGCGATTCCGAGCTGTGCGAACAGCTCTATGGGCTCGTTGGAGCGGACGATACCGAGTGCCGCCGGACCGGCAATGATCCCGACGATGATCAGGCTCACGATCAGTGGCTGCCGGAACATCAATCCGACAGAGCCGACCGCGACCGCGACCACGAGCAGGGCGGCGATCTCATTGAATACCGAGGAGGTGACCCAGTCGATGAGCATTCAGAGATCCCAGTCAGTTGCTTCGGTGCCGAGTC
>CAYUTT010000031.1:0-11413 GCA_964447575.1 uncultured Methyloceanibacter sp. | reverse complement strand
CGGCCCAAAAGGGAATCCTTAAAACGATTCTGCGTTCATCAAATCGGCTCTAGGGCCGAGCCCCGCCAGGACCGCGCGCAAGGTGTTTGGCCGGAGCCGCTCTGGCGCGATCACGAACGCCTTGGCACGTGCCCGCTCCTTGAGGAGACCGTTCGCGAGGCATTGGCGCGGGCTCGCCTGCGCTGGCAGTGCGGCGTCTGCGGCGGCGAGCCCTACCTTGAACGGAACCCCTGCCGTGTCGGCGAGCGCCCGGCAATAGTCTTCGGCGTCGAGCCAGCCATTGGCGATCAGGACGTCGTGCGGGCTGACGCCCCAGGTCTCCGCAAGTGCGTAGGCCCGCTTGAGCGTGGCCGTATCGATATAGCGGCCGAGGAGAAAGTCGTACTCGTCGCGCGGAGCCTCGGCGGCAGCGCGCGAAGGCGGCCCATAGGCCGCGCGACTCTGAACCACAAGCGACACGGGAATGCCCCCCAGCAACTCCCCAAGAGGTATTCTTGCTCTTTTCGAGGGAGAGGCAATATTGATTGCTCGCTTCAAGTTGTATGCTCAGATGCAAGCATGAGATGCTGCGTCTGAAAGAAGCAACCTAAGCGTGTCACGCCGCCCTAGCGGTGCAACCGAAGCCGCGCTAAGAGAAGCCCTGTGAACAGAGACGGTTCTGCAATCGCTGGATGGCTGCGACGCGCCAAGGGGCCTGCTTGGCTGGCCGCCCTGGCGCTCGCCCTTGCGTCGCCTTGTCTGGTGCCCTCGAGCTTGTATGCGCAGAGCAGCGCCGCCATCGTTCCGGACAGATGGCAAGGGCGCGACGCGCTTCGCCCCAAGCCCGACGTCAAGATCGAGAAGCTTCGCTTCGTCACCGACAGCGACTACCCGCCGTTCCACTACTATGACGAGGTGGGAGCGCTCACCGGCTTCAATGTCGACCTGGCCAGGGCCATCTGCGAGGTGATCGAGGTCGAGTGTGAGATCGGCGCGACGAACTGGAGCGATCTGATCCCGACGCTCAAGCGTGGCGAGGCGGATGCGGCCATTGCCTCGATCCGCATCACCGCGGAGGCGCTGAAGGAGGCGGATTTCACCTCCCGCTATTACGCCACGCCGGCGCGCTTCGTCGCCCACAAGGACAGTGACATCGAGGACGTCCGCCCCGAGACCGTGGGCGGCTTGAAGATCGGCGTGGTGAAGGACACCGGCCACGAAGCCTATCTCCGCAAGTTCTTTGGCAAGGCGTCGATTGCCGCCTTTGAGAACGCCGAGGATGCGCAGAAGGCGCTGAAGGAAGACGCCATCGACCTCATCTTCGGCGACGGCATCACGCTGACCTTCTGGCTCAACGGCGTGACGAGCGATCAATGCTGCGAGTTCCGCGGCGGGCCCTATCTCGACGCAAGATTCTTCGGCGAGGGTGTGGGCATCGCCGTGAGGAAGGGCGAGCGCCAGCTTGCCGAGCTTCTTTCCTACGGACTCGAACAGGTGCACGCGTCCGGTCGCTACGAAGAGCTGTTCCTGCGCTACTTCCCCATGAGCTTCTTCTAGACGGGCTCTTGGGGTGCGTCCCTCGGCGTCTCCTCTGGCGCGGGCGCCGGCCTGGACGCTTCGCGCCGGAACGGAAGCAACAGCGACCAGCCGAAATGTGTCGGGTCCTCGCTCTGATAGGGCGTGAGCCCGAGCGTCATGCCTTGGTGCCCGCCTTCCGGCTGCGCGGTGTAGGTCCGGAACAGCCGATCCCATAGCGACAGATTGAAACCGTAGTTGGAGTTGTGCTCGCGCCGCTGCACGGAGTGATGCACGCGGTGCATGTCGGGCGTAACGATCAGGAGGCGCATGACGCGGTCGAGCCCCAGCGGCAGCGCGATATTCGCGTGGTTGAACATAGCGCAGGCATTCAGGATCACCTCGAACAGGAACACCGCGAGGGGCGAGGCGCCGAGCGGGACCACGACGACAATCTTCCAGACCATCGAGAGTGCGATCTCGATGGGATGGAATCGCACCGCCGTGGTGACGTCGATGTCGCGGTCGGCGTGATGCACTTTGTGCAGGCGCCATAAGATCGGAATCTTATGTGACGCGAGGTGCTGCACCCAGATGGCGAGATCGAGCACCAGGAGGGCGACTGCGATCTTAACCCATTCGGGCCAGGCCACGTTGTTCAAAAGTCCGATGCCGTTCGCCTGCGCGTAGAACGCCGCCGCGATCGCCGCGATCGGAACCACGAGCGCCGCCATCGCGCGCAGCACGAGGCTGGCGATCACGCTGATGCCGAGATTGGTGAACCAGCGATGTCCCTTCGATGCGAGGAGCGTTCGCTTGGGAAGCAGAAGCTCGATCAGCGCCATCGCCAAAAAAACGCCGGCGAAAATCGCGAACCGGATCAGCGCGTCGCTTTGACCGATAAGACCGTCCATGGGCGAGGATATAGGGAGTGTATGACCGACTGTCAGTCAGTCGGTCAGTCAGTGTGCCGCGCCGTCAGCGTCAAGCCAACACACCGAGGATCACAAGTCCGAGAGAGGCGGCCTTGATCAAGGTCAGCGGTCCCCGGAAACAGGCGATTCCGCGCTGCCCCGTTCAAGCCTTCTTTGCGGTGCTCCGTGCGCGCTTCGCCGCCGGCTTTGCCGCAGGCCTCGCGGCGGACCTCTTGGCCGCGCGCTCCTCTTTCTTGCCGTGAAGCTGGAAGGCCAGCACGAGCAGAAAGGCGCCGAAGACGATGGCGTAGGCGCCGAGCCACCACGTAAGCACGACGGCGCCCACCACGGGCGCGATGAGCAGCACGATGCCGAAGATCACCGAGGCAATACCGCCGAGCGCAAGCCACCAGCGGCCGTGATCGATCCTCAAGCTGAAGGCCGCGGCCAGCATCAGTCCGCCGGAGATGATCGCCCACACGGCGATGAGGATGACGAAGGCGACCGCGGTGATCGCGGGCCACAGAAAGGCGATCACACCGGCGGCCAAGTCCACGACGCCTTCCAGGATGAGGAGGCCCCAGCGCTCGCCGTTCCGCGCGGCCTTGATGCCCGAGGCGATGGCCAGCACGCCGTCCACCAGCATATAGGCTGAGAACAGGAGCACGAGGGCGAGGATCGCGGCGGCAGGCACCAGGAGACAGATCAAACCGAAGGCGATGCCGAGCAGACCGCGCAGGCCCACTGCCCACCAGCTATCGGACAGGACCTCGCTCAATGCTTGGTAGCGTTCGGGTGATGCGCGACCCTTTGCGGATGCTGTGCTCGCAACCATGGAACGACCTCCTTCGAGTTAATCAGGACAGTCTTGCTGAGTTGACGAACCGCCTGATTCGAATCGGCTCCAATGATGAAGCCAATATAAAGACGCCGCGTCGCGAAATCGGACTTGTCCACATCCCTTGGCGGGCGTGGCGTCAGAGCTCCAGATTGTCGTCGGCCGCGAGCCCCGCCACGGTCTGGCGCAGCCAGAGATGCCCCGGATCGTGATCGAAGCTCGCATGCCACAACAGCGAGATGGTGAAGCTCGGCAAATCCACGGGCACCGGGCTGGTGACGAGTCCGAACGCCTCGGAGAAATAGCGCGCGAGCCGTGACGGCATGGTGGTAATCACCGGCGCGCGGCGCACCACGAACGGCACGGCCAGGAAACCTAGCGTCGTCATCACGATCGTCCGCTGCAGCTTGCGTTTGGCGAGCGCCTCGTCAACGGCGCCCCTGGCGTCGTCGGCGAGACTCGTCAGTACGTGCGGCCAGCGCAGATAGTCCTGCAAGGAAATGGGCGGCGTGAGCTTCAGTTGCTCGGGGCTGAACAGGCAAAGAAAACTGTCCGTATAAAGCTGGCGCCGCTTGTGATGCGTTTGGCCTACATCGAAAACGCCAATGCCGAGATCGAGGTTGCCTGTATCGAGTTCCTCCAGAATGCTCATGCGGCTGGTGGAGCGCAGGCGGAGCGATACGCCGGGCGCGGCGGCTTGCAGGCGCTCGATCAGGCCAGGAATGACGGCGACCTCGATGGAGTCGGCGAGCCCGATCCGGAATACGCGCGTTGCCGTCGCCGGCTCGAACGCCTCGCGCTGAAGCACGGCCGACTGGATCTGGGCCAGCGTCAACCGCACCGGATCGGCCAGCGCCATCGCCCGCGGCGTGGGGCGCATGCCTTCCGCACCACGCGTGAGCAGTTCGTCGCCGAACAGGCTCCTGAGTCGCGCGAGATTGTGGCTCATGGCCGATTGCCCGAGGCCGACGCGCGCTGCGGCCCGAGTCACGCTGCGCTCCGTCAGGAGCGCATCGAACGCGACCAGCAGGTTGAGATCGAGTCTGCTTAAATTGGCGTGATCGATACTCATAATCGATCCTATCGATTGGAATAATGCTGCGAAAGCCCCCATGTTTGATCTCAAGGGCGAAAAAGGGCCCGGCGGGACGCCGGCCGAAGGTGAATGCGGGGCAGAGAGATGAGGATTGCCATTCTTGGCGCGGGTAGCGTCGGCAAATCCTTGGGCACGGCACTCGGGGCCAAGGGCCATGATGTCGCCTATGGCGTGCGCGGTCCGAGCGCATCCGGCGCCGCAACCGCCGCCGACGCGATAGCCTGTGCCGATGTCGTGATCCTGGCGACACCGTGGACCTTTGCCGAGGCTCTTGTCTGTGAGCATGCGGCCGCGCTTGCCGGCAGGATCGTGATTGCCCTCTCAATGCCAGCGCATCCCGGCTGGCTCTTGGTTTCGACACGTCCGGCGCCGAGATCCTCCAGAGCCATATGAAAGGGACGACCGTCTTCAAGGCATTCAACATGGTCGGCACCAGCGCCATTTCCCGGCCCCGTTATCCGCAAGGCCGTGCGGCCGTGTTCGTCGCGGGCCCGCAGGGCCCACAGAAGGAGACGGTATTTGCCATTGCTTCGGATCTAGGCTTCGAGGCCGTGGATGCGGGCGATCTCCGCGCCGCGCGCCTGCTCGAGCCCCTGGGCGCACTGAGACTTTACCTGGAGGGCGCCGGGGAGAACGGCCGCGATGTGGCCTTTGTCCTTGGCTCCCGCGCGCTGAAGCAAGTTGAAGCGATCCGCTCGCGCACATCGGCTGAGATGGAAACGCAAGGTTCTGATGGAAGACAATCCGGCCGGCATCTGGCTGCTGCCACTCCAGAGCACCGGCCGCGAAACGGAATGACGAGACCCAGGAGATGCGCCGGACACAGGGTCGACCTCGCGCGATGAAAATCGCTCCCTAGCGGCGTGAAGTGCGAGGCCCCGGTCGTCCTTCCGTCGCGAGTCGGAAGGGCGGCCGGACATCGGCAAGCGGGAGAGGGCGGGCGCTTAACGCTAACCTTTCGTTATGGTTAACGCCCCGGCCTTTAAATCGCCACGAAACGCCTGAAAATTATGGTGTTTCCCGTCGGCTGGGGCGCCCGCGGGGGCTAACCATATCTGGCTGTTTCGTCAGCACTCAGGGGCCTGGGGGAGGAAGCTGATGACATGCGTACCGCCACCACCCTAGCGCTCGCCGCCATCGGCGTTCTCACCTTCGCGTCGCCTTGCGCCGCGCAGTCGGGCGCTGTGTCCGTGGCGCCGAAATCCAACTCCGTCTCCAAATCGTTGCCCCAGCGGTTGAGCCCTCCGGAGGCCTCCGCACCGAAGGCGGCCCGAGAAGACGCGCCGCCACTTGATCTATCGCCTGAGCCCATGGTGGTGGTGCCGGAGGCGGATGCCACAGCGGCCACCATATCGGAGCCCGAAGCCCCCGCCCCCGAGCCGGCCATCGTGCCAGAGCCAGTCGCGCCGCGTCCGGCATTGCCGCAAGCCGCCTACGGGCCTTCGGCCTTGAGCCCGCCCGCCGAGACGGCGCCGGGACGGCCCGCCCCGCTGGCGGAATTTTCGTCTGCGCAGAATCTCCTCGAATGGATCTCCAACTATCGCGACCGGCCTGAGCTGTGGAAGGTGCCTGCGGCGGTTCATGGCATGCGCGAGCACGCTCTCTTTGCCGACGAGGAGCAGCGCTGGTTCTGCATCGGCTTCATCGCCGGCGTGCTCGGCACCAATCCCAACGACGGCCCCAAGCTCGTCACGCAGATGTTCCCGATGCCTGCCAAGGAGCAGGAGGTGATCATCCGCGCCATCGTTTATTCCGGCCGTCCGGATTGGCGCGATCTCCTGGAGAAGAATGCGCCGCAAATGCCGCTCAGGGCCCCGCTCATCGACGACTTTCTCAACGGTAAGCGTCCCGCCCTCGCGGACCTGCCGCTCGAAGTGGGGGGCGCCCCCGGCATCTACGCGCATTGGGGCTATTATGTCGCCACCGGCCAGCACGAGCCGGTCATGCGCATCATGCAGGCGCTGCAATGGTCGAAGGGCAAGACGGAACCGGGCTTCTCCTTCGGCAAGATATTCTCGGGCTGGGGAAGCGACCCCAGCGCCGTCGAGAAAATCACGACCGGCGGCACCGCGAAATGGACGCTGGCCTCCTACGCCGAGCGCGACCGCGAACTGATCAGCCTCTATCGCGCCGAGCAGGAGCGCCAGTCGCCGGAGGTGGCGGAGCCGCTCAAGGACGTGATCGAGGCGGCCGAGCTGTTCGAAGCCGAAACGATCCGCAAGGATCAGTTCGGTGCCATCGAGGACGCACAGAAGAGAAAGCTGACCGCGGAGGCCGGCATGACCAAGGGCATGACCGCGGGCTCCATCGCCATCGCCACGGGGTGCGTCGCGGCCACCGCTCTGGCCCAGCCTCAGATCGCGGTGCCTTGCGTGATCGGTGGCGCACTCTATTCAGGCGCCGCCAAACTCGCTCACTAGATTGTCTATTTTACCTGCGGCGGAGGAAATATCCGATCGCCACACCAAGCCCGAGCGCCAGCACGAGCGAAGCGGCTAGGTTGTCCTTCATCAGGTCCTCGGCGTCTTGCGCGGCCGCCTTGGCGCGCCCATAGGAATGGTCCGCGCTCTTGCCTACGCTCCGCGACAGCTCCTGCACATAGCCGCGCAAGGTGTCGAGCTGGTCGTAGACGTCGGCCATGTCGAGGTCCGGGTTGAACCGGGACGATTTACGTTCAGCCAAGCCCCACATTGTGGACTCCTCCCTTAAGCGCGCGGTACGTGGCGCCGCGCAAGGATCGATCTTAGCGAAAACGGTTCGGCGCGGACCTTGGTTCCGAGGGGAAGCGTTCGCAAACCGTAAAGGCGCGAAGGAGGGGCGGTCAGAGCACCATGTTGCGGGCCCGAATGCCACGCTCGATGGCCGCCGTGGTCAAATTGTCGAGCTCGAGCGTGTCGCGCAGGAGCTCGAGGAAGCGCGTTTCCTCGGGCCGCACGCTCAAATCGGCCGCCGCCACTTCCAGCGCCACGGCGTATGCCGTCTCGCGGAGCTTTTTCGGCAGTGTGCCGCGGATGAGCTGGAGCACTTGATCGAGCCCGTTATCGCGCCCCAGGATCTCGCCGCAGGCCTGGGACGCCTTGAGCAGCTTTTCCGCATCGTAGGTCGCGAACACCGGCAGGTTGGAGACGATCTCCCCGATACGGGCAAGCTCGGCATCGGTCATGAAGCGGTCCACGGCCGATGTCGTGACCATCGCATAGATCAGTGCGTCGTGATGATCCAATAGCTCCGTCATGCGTTCCCTGCCCCTCATGTCCCCTTGCGGTCTCGAAGCGGGCGCGACCGTAGGCAATTGCGGCTGCCCGGGCAAGTCCCGCCTTTTCGGCGCGAAGGGCCCGGCGCCCCTGAAAAAGTGTGGAATTGGAGCGGAGATAACCGCCAATCTGAGGTTCCCTCGCACCATCATTCGGCCCCATTTTGGCGGTGCCCTCGCCCCGGGAGGGGATATCCCAACAAGTATTGTAGCTCTTAAGGACCCTTGGCCCTGACGGGGATACGCTGTGCGACGACCGATACTCGTGTTTGCAATTCTTGCTTATGCCCTGATGCTCGCAGTGCCGGCGGGCAAGGCCGCGCACGGCCGGGCCATCAATGCTCCGGTGTTGCTCCCTGATCCTCCGAAGGTGGGTAAGCCGCTAGAGCGGCCGAAGGCTATGCCAGCGAGGATACTGAGGAAGCAGGAGCCCGGGGCCTCACCCCCAGGCCCTCCGGTTAGGCGAGGAAAAGGTTTGGCTTGAACCGCGTGCCAAGTCCTTGAGAAGCGCAAGGGTGCGCTGAGCCTGTCAATAACGCTTTCAAATCGCTGCCAATTCCCGACTGCTGCAAGACCGCCGCCTGCGAATCCTTTTTCCTGGAACCAGGGGCGCGTCTGGCTGGTTGTGAAGGCAAGAGTCGAGGGGTCTCCAGCCTCTTGTCTCTTACCCCCCAACACGACGTTTCATGGGAGATCGAGAAAATGAAGCGTTACATCGGTGCATTGTCAGCTGTCGCCCTGTTCGCTTTCGCCGGTCCGGCGATCGCCGAGGACGTATCTGGCAAGATTCATGAGATCAATGAGGAAGCGAAGACCATCACCCTTGAGGATGGCTCGAGCTATCAGCTCGGTGCCGGCGTTGACCTCGAGGGGCTCTCTATTGGTCAGGAGGTGACTCTCTCGGTAGAGGATGAAGACGGCCAGATGGTCGCGCAGGACGTCGAGCCCGCAGAGCCTGCAGCCTCGATGGAGTCCGAGACTTTCGAGGATACTGCGCCTGCTGAGTAGGCTTGAAGTGTCCTGAGTATAGGGAGAGCCCGTCTGCATGCGGGCTCTCTCTTTGCCTGGAGTCGGCCCCTTGAGAGGGGCCGTTTTCGTTTCTGGGAGGCGATAGGGCATGCGCGGGGTAGGGAGGGTCCGCCGCAGCGAAGACCCTTCATTTCCGTGAAAACTTGCGTGGGTCGCAAAGCTGTGAAATCTGTCGCGCAGATTCGATAGGAAATCTCCGGCCAAACCCGCTCCATGTCCCGCCCAACCCGAGAAGCCAAGAAGCGCAAAGCCGAGCGGCAGGCCGAAGCCAGTCTGTCCGGGGACGCCGCAGCCACGCCAAGGGTGAGGAAAAGTGCGAGGGCAGGCGGGAAGATCGAGGTGAATTCCGAGCTGCTGGCCCATGCTCATGTGAGCAAGGCCTGGCCGTTCGAGGAGGCGCGCAAGGTCTTAAGCCGGATGAAGCGCATCCCGAAGCCGACCGGCGCCATCATTTTCGAGACCGGCTACGGGCCGTCCGGCTTGCCGCATATCGGCACCTTCGGCGAGGTCGCCCGCACCACCATGGTGCGTCACGCCTTCCGTGTGCTCACCGAGGACAAGGTGCCGACGAGGCTTATCTGCTTCTCCGACGACATGGACGGCTTGCGTAAAGTGCCGGACAACGTCCCCAACAAGGAGATGTTGGCGGAACATCTCGGCAAGCCGCTGACGCAGGTGCCGGACCCATTCGGCGAGCATCAGAGCTTCGGTCACCACAACAATGCGCGCCTGAAGGCTTTTCTCGACACGTTCGGCTTCGACTACGAGTTCCTGTCGGCCTCGGACTGCTACATCTCCGGGCGCTTCGACGTGACGCTGCTCAAGGTGCTCGAAAACTACGACGCGATCTGCAACGTCATCCTGCCGACGCTCGGCCCCGAGCGCCGCGCCACCTACAGTCCCTTCCTGCCGGTCTCGCCGGTCACCGGCAAGGTCCTGCAAGTACCGATCGTCGATCGCGACGTGGCCGCCGGCACGATCCTCTACAAGGACCCCGACACCGGCAAGCTCACCCAGACCTCCGTCACCCGCGGTCATTGCAAGCTGCAATGGAAGGCGGATTGGGCCATGCGCTGGGCCGCGCTCGGCGTGGACTACGAGATGGCCGGCAAGGACCTCATCGATTCGGTGAGGCTCTCCGGCCATATCTGCCGCATCCTCGGGCGCCAGCAGCCGGAAGGCTTCATCTACGAGCTGTTTCTCGACGAGAACGGCGAGAAGATTTCCAAGTCGCGCGGCAACGGCCTCACCATCGAGGAGTGGCTTGCTTACGCCTCGCCGGAGAGCCTGGCGCTTTATATGTATCAGAGCCCAAAGAAGGCGAAGCGCCTCTATTTCGATGTGATCCCCCGCGCCGTGGATGAGTATGTCGGCCATCTCGCCGCCTACCCCAAGGAGGAACAGGCGGCGAAACTGATGAATCCGGTGTGGCACGTCCATGACGGAAATCCCCCCGAGGCCGAGCTTCCCATCAGCTTCGCGCTTCTGCTCAACCTCGCCTCCGCTTCGAACTCCGAGGATCGCGACGTGCTATGGGGCTTCATCCGCCGCTATGCGCCCGACGCCACGCCGGAAGGTCATCCGCTGCTCGATGAGCTAGTCGGCTACGCCATCCGCTACTTCCACGACTTCGTGAAGCCGTCGAAGGAGTATCGCGCCCCGAGCGAGAAGGAGCGCGCCGCGCTCGCCGATCTCGACGCGCGCCTGGCCAAACTGCCGAAGAAGGTTCTCGCCGAGGAGATTCAGTCCGAGGTCTATGCGGTCGGCAAGGAGCACGGCTTCGAGCCGCTGCGCGATTGGTTCCAGGCGCTCTACCAGGTGCTGCTCGGCCAGACGCAAGGCCCGCGCTTCGGCTCTTTCGTCGAGCTCTACGGCATTCCCGAGACCCGCGCGCTGATCGGGAGGGCGCTCGCGGGCGAACTCGCCGGCTGAGCTCGGCATGCAATCCGGCGTCAGCGCCAGATCCCGGCCTTATTCTTGCGCGCCTCGTCCGCGGCTTCCGCCAGCTTGGGATCGGCTTGCGCGGCGGGCTCGACCCAGCCTTGGCTCACCATCCAGACGGAGAGGTCGATGCCCGCGAGGCTGCACCGCGCCGTCACCGCCTTCGCGTTCCCCGAGATGGGGACCTCGCAGACCACCGCCCGCCCCCGGATCAGCCGCGTCAACGCAAGCCGCGCGCCCGCGCCGCACGCCCAGGTCTTTCCGGCGGCATCCTTGCAGGTTGCGTCCGCCGCGCGCGCCTTGATGCCGCCGAGCGCGATGACCGTGTCGCCGGCCTCGATCGTGCCGCCGTCGCGCACCACGACGCGGTAGAACCGCTGCGGCTTGAGCCTCGGTTTCGGCATGGTCTCGGCTTCGGTCTTGAGGGCCGCGAGCCGTTCGGCCTCCGCCTTCTCCCGTGCGAGCATTTGCCGCTGCGTCGCTTGCAAATTGGAACCTGTTGCCGCCTGCTTCGGCGCACCTTGCTCGGGCGCGGACGCTTGCCCCTGTGACGCCGGCGCCCCCGGCTTCGTGAACAGCCGCTCGTCGAGCGTCGCGGCGGGCGGCGGCGAAACCGCGGTGACCACCTCGTTCCCGCCGCTTCCGAACGGCCAGAAAAACCACAGAAGCGCGAGCCCGAGCAGCGCGGTAACAAGGCGGGAGACAAACGACATGGCTGCGATCCTAACGGGGATGCGCGGCAGCTTTAAGGTCTCTACCCTATTGGCTTGCCCAGACGATGCGCGCGATCCAGTCGATCCGGTCGACCGGGAAGACGAGGTTCGAATGGGCCGGGTTGAGGGAGGCGA
>CAYUTT010000030.1:0-11508 GCA_964447575.1 uncultured Methyloceanibacter sp. | reverse complement strand
CAGGGCGGTGAGCTGAACGTGTTCCGCCTCTACGAGTAGTCGATAGCGGAAACGTGTAGATTAACGGCGCCCGATGCCCTTGCGGCATCGGGCGTCTTTTTCCTATATAGTGCTGGAAGATTAGGCACCCATTGGCGGGATCCGGCCGGGTGGGACGAGGTCCTGGAACCGGCGCCCCCGCCTCGACAAATGTAGGTCCCCCAGTGTCATTCCCACACAAGACATCGTTTCTTTGCCAAGCGATCTTTGCGGCTTCGGCCGTGAGCTTTGTCGCTCTTGGCATGACCGCACCTCACGCCGCCGAACAGACTGAATCGGTTGAGAAGCCCGTCGGCATGCCTCGCGCGGCTGAGGAACCGAAGGGCGTAGAACGGCCACAAGCTGGCCAGGAATCGGAGGCCGATCAGCCTCTGGGCGCCGCCCAAAAGCAGAGTCTCGCGCGCGACCTCAACAAGACCTTCGAGGAACTGACGCCGGGCGAGCACATCGCCATCCGGGCGGCGGCCAAGAAGGCCTACGAGGGCAAGAAGCTCAGGACCCTCAATATCTGCGCCGATCCGGGCAATATGCCCCTCTCCAACATGCAAAGAGAGGGGTTTCAGAACAAGCTCGCCGAGTTGTTGGCCGATGCCACCGGTGCACGGATCAAGTATCACTGGCAGCCCTTCATCGAGCGCGGCCTGACCCGCTCCACCTTTGAAGAGCATTACTGCGACGTGATGTTCGACGTGCCGTCGACCTACGACCGGCTGCTCACCACGTTGCCCATTTATAAGACCCCTTACGTGCTCGTTTATCGGGACGACAAGGGCCTTGAGATCAGTGGCCTCGACGACCCGCAGCTCAAGGATCTCAAGATCGGCGTGTTCCAAACCTCCGGCGTCCGGCGCGCGCTCGCAGCACGCGGCGTGTACGACAATGTCGATCTGCAGTTGCAGACACACGACGGCGATCTCGTTCCCGAGAATCAGCCTTGGTACGTCGTGCAGCGCATGCTCGACGGCGAGCTCGATGTCGCGGCTGTCTTTGGCCCCTTCGCTGGCTGGGTCAAGGAGATGAAGAACGAGCCCATCACCATTCAGCCGATCAATCTCGACGACGACATGGTGCCGTTGGAGTTCGAGCTCGCGATTGGCGTACGCCCGACCGACGTCTTCCTGAAATACCTGCTGGACTGGGCGCTGGAGGACAATGAGAAGGAGGTCGAGGCGATCTTGAAGGAATACGGCGTGCCGCTGGTCCAGTGCAGCAAATGCATTGTCCCCGGCGATCTGCCGGCGCATGGCAGCTATATCGCGCTCGCCGACCAGAAGTTCGAGGCCCGGCCGGACTTGGCTTCGCCGGATCAGGTTGTCACCAAGGAGAAGCTTGAGCAGTGGCTTCAAGAAGGAGCCGATCCGCAGCAGGAACTGTCTAATGCGCTGATCGCGAACGACCCAGAGCGCATCATGTTCCTCGTGAGCAAGGGTGCCGACATCAACAAACCCGATCTGCAAGGTTGGACGCCGCTCACCAGCGCGGCCCGTCAGCGTCACGATCAGACCATCAATCTTCTTGTCGAACTTGGCGCCAACCCGAACAAACCCGACGGGAACGGCATCACGCCGCTCGCCGCTGCCTTGAATCGGGATCATGTCCCGTCCATCAAGGCCTTGATCGATCATGGCGCCGACCTCGAAGTGCCGGGCCAGCAGGGCTACCGTCCGCTGGCATTGGCGATCGCCGAACAAAAATATGAGGCAGCAAAGGCACTTATGGAGGGCGGGGCCGATGTCAGCACGCCTTCCGGCGGAGAGGGGCTGACCCCGCTGATGATCGCCGCCGCGCAAACCGGGCCCGCCGAAGGCTCGATCTTCCTCCCTGGCAGCGCTCGACCAACGGATGTCGCCAGGGCTTTGATCGACAAGGGAGCGGATGTCGACGCTCAGGCGAACAACGGCATGACGGCGCTGATGATTGCGGCCGCGAATAACAGCGCGCCGATGATCGGGCTTCTGATGGATGCCGGGGCCGACTCGACGATCAAGAACGCCCGAGGCCAGACTGCCGAGGACGTGGCCGACCTGAACAATAATCAGGAAGCGTCGCAAGCCATCCGTGTGCTTTCCCTGACCCGGGCAAGTGCCTCGCCTCAGGCGGCGGAGAGTGACAGCGGAGAGACCGCTAGGCAGTGATGACCATAGTCTTTCGAATGTTGAGATGTGCGGGGGTCACGGCGGTAGCCGTGGCCCTTTTTGCTGCCGGCGCCGGCGGAGCCCTCGCCGCGAATTACGAGGACTTCGACGACGCGTCCGTGACCAAGAAAACGGAGGAGGTGATTGCGGAGCGCTCGAAGGACGGGGCGTTTGTCTTTCACGACCCCAAACTCGGCGAGGACCTCAACCTCGTTTACGAGAACGTGCGTGTCGTGCGCGGCATGAGAGGCTATGGCTGGTTCGCCAACGCCATCTTTCACGACAAGGACGAGCCCAAGAAGCAATACGCCATCGACTTCTGGTTCAAGCCGCAGGTCGAAGGCAAGGATCTCGAGTTGATCGATATCCGTGTCCAAAAGGGTCCCAAGCGTGAGGGCGACGGCTACATCATGATCACGCGGCTGCCGGTGGCCTGGTGGTGGCTACCGGTGCAGGAGCATCCGGGCGACATGGAGGTGGTGCGTGCCTGGCATGTGATGAGCGCGGTCCACAACTACATCGCCGAGAACAAGAATGAGGAGGGGGCTCTCGAGCTGACGGACGAGAAGACCGGTGAGACAATCCCCCTTGAGTTTGTCGAGATGCATCAACCGGTCCGCTACCTCAGGAAGGAGGGGGAGTACTTCGCCTGCACGGATTTCCGCAGGGTGGGAAGCAAGGAGGAGTACTACGACGTCGATTTCTGGGTCGACGAGAAGACCGGCAGGCTCAAGGTTTCGGACGTGAAAATTCACAAGGTCCCGGTCCTGGAGGACGGTAACTGGGTGCAGATCCCCCGCTACACGTTCGAGGGGATGGATTTCGAGGTCACCCATTAAAAGTCCGGGCCTTGTTCCCCCTGAGGGAAGGCATAATGACGCATCGGACCGCTCTTGCGCCGTCCGTGAATTGGACTATGACACTTGCCAGACAGGCCATAGTGCCCAAGAGAGCGCTTCCTATTGTCCCGGATAGGTGGCAGAGCTCCTAACAGCATGGGTTCACGGAGGATGATGCCATCGCAACCGTGAGGGACAGCGCCGCTGGCCATTCTGTGGGCAGCGCCGATGGGCTGAGCGACCCGCTTCCAGGGTCCAGGCCACAACTGAGGTCGCCCGCCGGCTGCGAGCGGCCAGAGGTGACGCTTCCTTACCCATTATTTTCCATGACACCACCGGTTTTGACGGGCGCTACGCACGCAGGCGTGCAGCGTCCTGCCAAGGCAAGGTTTGCGGGTTTTCTCGATAGGCTCAACGAACTGCAACAAGGGTAAGGAAACGTACCGTGCGCAAAACCATTACTGGAGTACTAGCCGCCGTCCTGCTGGGAGCCATGAGCATGCTCGCCTGGACTGCTATGGCGGAGGAAGACTGCTGCCCGAAGGATGACACCACCCCGCCGCTCGAGCTCATCGAGAAGACGCCGATCGGCAGCCTGCACAATCCCTATAATGACGACGTCGCGGCGATAGAGGAAGAGGGACAAAAGAAGTACCTGTCGTTCGGCTGCAACGGCTGCCACGGCGGTGGCGGTGGCGGTGGTATGTGTCCGCCGCTCACCAACGACACGTGGGTCTATGGCGCCGATGACGACACATTGTTCCGTCTGATCGCCCTTGGCTCCGATGACCTTCAGAAGCAGGGCTATGTCCGCGTCAAGAAGGAGATCGTCACGGGACCCATGCCGCCCTTCGGCAACATCATCAAGACGTCCGACGATATGTGGAAGGTCATCGCTTGGATGCGCGTCAAGAACCCGAGCTCGATGAAGGACGTTGCCAACCCGGCGCAGACTCCAGGCCAATAGCCGAGCGCCGGCAAGCGTCGATTGCAGAGCCGCCTGGGCGTTCGCTCCGGCGGTTCTTTGCTTTCTGAAACATTGGTAATGTTTTTGCCACGACCTGGAAGGGTTCGGGCGAACTCATTATATTCGCGGGAGAATTCGGCTCTGCGCGTGGGCAGCACCGATGCCATATTGTGCAGTGCGCATTGCCAACAGACAGCAGGTCTGAGACAGAAAGACGCCAATCCCCGAGCCCGCGGCAAGACCGGGGAGCGGAGCAGAGCAAGGTCCTGAAGATCGGAGCCATGTTGCGTACGACACGTCTCTTCATCCCGCGCGGCTTGCTGCTTGGAGCGCTCTTGATCGCCGCGCTTGCCATCGCTGCCATTGCCGGCGGTGGCGCGCTTGCCGAGCCTGAGGCACCGGCACCCGGCGCAGCGCCTGCCGAAGCGCCGTCCGCGAAAGCCGCTCAAGGCACGGACGCCGATGCATCCGACGGCAAGAAGTCCATGCGCATCTTCTATCTCGGCAAGGAATATCCGGAGCCGTTGCCGCTCTCCTATGCCGAGAAGCTCATCACCGACAAAGGCATCCAAGGCGCCCGGCTCATGCTCCAGGAGGCGAACCAGGCCGGCAACTTCATCGGGTACTCATTCGAGATGGAGGAAGGGATCGTGCCTAAGGACGGCGACGCCGTCGCCAAGGCCAAGGAGGCGCTGGCTGCCGGGCATCGCTTCTTCCTCGCCGACCTCGAGCCCGACGATCTGCTGGCCGTGGCGGATCTTCCCGGCGCCGAGGATGCGATCATCATGAATATTCGCTCCAGCGCTACCAAGCTCCGACAGGAAGAGTGCCGCGCCAATGTCTTCCACATCATCCCCGACTATGCGATGCGCGCCGATGCGCTCGCCCAATATCTGATTTGGAAGAAATGGCCCCGGTGGTATGTCCTGCGCCGCGACACGCCGGAAGACGAGGACTACGTCGCACAGGTGCAGCGCTCGGCGGCGCGCTATGGCGGCAGGATCGTCAAGGATCAGGTCTATCGGCTTCCTCCGGGCGCGCGGAATATCGATTCCGGCCATCAGCAGGTCCAGCAGCAGATCCCGATGGAAACCGAAGCGACGTCGGAGCACGACGTGCTCTGGGTGATCAACAGCGACGACGATTTCGGCGATTACCTGATGTACCGTACTTTTCTGCCGCGCCCGGTCGTCGGCACCCAGGGGCTACAGGCGACGGCCTGGGACCAGTCCTACACGGAATCGGGCGCCATGCACTTCCAGAACGCGATCCCGCGCCTTGCCGAGCGCAAGCCTGTGGAACGCGATTACACCGCCTGGCTCGGCTTTCGCAGCCTCTCGGAGGCCGCCATGAAGTCGGGTAAGGTGGATCCCAAGGGCGTGAAGGATTACCTCCTGTCAGACGATTTCAGGCTCGAGGCGTTCAAGGGTCAGGCGCTCAGCTTCCGCGAGTGGGACCATCAAATGCGCCAACCCGTCATTCTCGGCGGCGGCACGCGCGTGCCGGTCTCCACGTCGCCGCAAGAGGGCTTCCTGCACCAATCCAACTACACCGACACGCTCGGCTTCGATAAGCCTGAAACCAAGTGCAAGTTCTAACACCCACCAACTGAAGGTATACCCTCCCATGACGCGCATCAGTCTTGCCGGGGCCGCCGCTGCGGCGCTGCTGGTCTTCGCAGTCCCCTCCTACGCCGAGACCATCTTCGTCTCCAACGAGAAGGACAACACGATCACGGTCATCGACGGCGACACTTTGGAGACGATCAAGACAATCGAGACTGATAGGCGCCCGCGTGGCATCATCTTAAGTCCGGATTATAAAGAGCTTTTCGTTGCCGCGGGCGACGGCAACATCATCGACGTGATCGATACCGCGAAGCTGGAGGTCGTGCGCCAGTTGGAGTCGGGTCCAGACCCTGAGCTTATGGCCGTCGATTCCAAAGGCGAAATCATCTACATCGCCAACGAGGACGACAGCATGGTCACCGTCATGAACGTCGCGAGCGGCGAGGTGCTCGGCGAGGTTCCGGTGGGCGTGGAGCCGGAAGGCATGATCGTGAGCCCCGACGATCGCTATACGGCCGCGACGTCCGAGAGCACCAGCATGGCGCATATCATCGACAACGCGACCATCAAGCTGGTCGGCAATATCCTGGTCGACAGCCGCCCGCGCGAGGCCAAGTTCACGCAGGACATGAAGGAGCTGTGGGTTTCGTCGGAGATCGGCGGCACGGTCTCGGTGATCGACAGCAGTGACTGGGACAATCCGCAGAACTGGAAGATCGTGAAGAAGATCGGCTTCGAGATTCCGGGCTTGCGGCCGGAGCAGATTCAACCCGTGGGCATGGACTTCAACGAGGACGACTCGCGCATTTTCGTGCCGTTGGGGCCGGCCAATCGCGTGGCCGTCATCGACGTGAAGTCGAAAGAGGTGGTCGACTATGTATTGGTGGGCCAGCGGCCCTGGCACGGCGAGTTCAGCTCCGACTACTCGAAATACTATGTCGCCAACGGCCTCACCAACGACATGACGGTGATCGACGCCAAGACGCTGAAGCCAGAGAAATCGGTCCAGGTGGGGCGTCTGCCGTGGGGTGTCGCCACCATGCCGGGCAAGCCCGGCGAATAGGCGGGCGGCGGCCTACGGGCGTTCGGCGCCTGCCTGCCGCCGTGAGATAAGGGCTCTGGCCCCCCACCAGACGAGCAGGGCGGCGGCCAAGGCAATGGCGAGATTCGTCAGAAGCCCAGTGACGCCCACCGCGATCGCCAAGGCCCAATGTGCCGGCTCGCGCAGATCCTTCAGCAGTGTGATATGCAGCAGGCCCGCGATGCCGAGCAGCCCGGCGAGGATCGGAATCGGAAAATGGGTCAGCAGCGCCGTGAGGCTCGCGCCGATGACGAGCGCGAGGCAGAGCAGGGTGGCACCTAGGATGATCGGGGTGCCGCCGGTGCGCGCGCCGAACCCGTAATGCGCGGTCATGCCGCCTGCGCCATGGCAAACGGGCATGCCGCCGATTGATCCGGCAAATAGGTTCGCGACGCCGAGGCTGAGTGCCAAGCGTCCCGGGCGTACGCGCTCCGCCGCCGCGCCGAAATAAGTCCGGGCCGCGTCCGCGGTCGCCAGGCACGAATTCGCGAAGGTCAAAGGCAGCTGCGGCAGGACGAGCACCACGGCCGCGGTGGCGAAGGCGCCAAGGCTCAGCTCCGGCAACTCGATGGGCGAAGGGCCAAGGACCAGCTGGCCATGTGTGCCCACCACGATCGCGGCGAGCGTCAGCCCGAACAGCACGAGCGCCACCGCATGGCGCGGCATGAGCAGCCCGGCGGCGACGACGGCGAGTGTGCCGGCCGCAAGCCACCACAGGGGCTCGGCATGATCGGCAAACGAGGCAGGCGGGGTGACGACGAGTGCCCAAGCCAGCTTGCAAAACAACAGACCGACAGCGAGCTGAATGCCTCTGATGATCGGATGCGGGAAGATCTTGGCCACGCGGTCGAGCCAGCCGGACGCCCCGAGTGCCACGAAGACGCCGCCCATGAGCAGCGCCCCGGCCGCGATCTCGTTGACACCCAACCCCTGGATGATGGCGATGGCGCCGAACGCCTTGAGCGGTTGCACCGGCACGGGCAAGCGATAATAGAGACCCGCGGCCACGTAGAGCAGTCCCGCCGGCAGCAAGACCGCTGTCGCCGGCAGACCGTTCTGCATGATTAGCGCCACGGCGATCGGCACCAGGACGCCAAGATCCGCAATGGTGCCGGCAAATTCTGCCTTATCGAATCGAATTGGAAGCATGGGCCTGGCAGCGTGCACTTATCCCGGCGCCTCGGGGGCCCGTGGTTCCGTTCAAGGGTATATCGATGTTTCGGCGTCCTGAAGCCCGGATTCGAAGCTCCCGCCCCGCCTAATCCTTGAGCTGCAGGAGCGCCTCCTTGACCTTGGGGTCGAGGCCTTCGCCGCCTTGGTCGATATAGGCGAAGATTGCGGCGCGCATGCGCGGGTCCCAGAACGCCTTGATATGACCGGCAATTCCCGGAACGACCTCGTCCTCCCGCTGATATTGGAAGAACTTGCCGATCTGGTTCGCCATGTAGACGAGGCGGTCGGGTTGCATGGGTGCGCGCTCTTCGAAACGTGAGGAAGGCTATTCGGCCGCCACCAGAGGCTCGGCGATCCGCCGCGCCGCGCGCGACAGCGCCTCGTATTCCTCCTGCCACTCCGACGCCCCGTTCGACGGCGCGACCTGCACGGCCGTCACCTTGTATTCGGGGCAGTTGGTGGCCCGGTCGGAGAACTCGGTGGTCACGACGTTCACCCTACTGGAATTCCCGATCGTACGACAGCGGAGTCGAAGTCCGCTTTGGGCCCGGTTACGCCCGTGTCTTACGCTTGGCGGCTGGAAGCTCCGGCACCCGCCCCAACGGGATGCTCGCGCTCAGGATGGGGGCAAGTTGCCTCGCCTCGGCGACCAGCGCATTGATCAAAGGTGTCAGGGGGTTGCGCTGGGGCACGACAAGGCCGATCGAGTGAGCGACCTCGGGCTCGACGATGGGAATCGCGCGTACCTTCTCGGTAAGGCCGAGCCCCTCGGCAAGCTTCGCGGGCATGACGCTTGCCCATTTCCCCGTCCGTACATGGGCGAACAGCACGATGATGGAATCGGATTCCAGCGTCGGCGCCACGTCGGACCCCGCCTCGCGGAGCAGGGTCTCGATGATCCGGCGATTCTGCATGTCCGGCGTGAGCAGGCAGAGCGGCACCTTGCCGACTTCCGCCCAGGTGACGGAGTCCCGGTCGCCGAGCGGGCTGTCCGAGGATGCGAGCAGCCGGTATTCCTCGCTGTAGAGCGGCACGGTCTGCACCCGGCCAAGCGGCTCGTTGTCGAGATAGGTGAGCCCGGCGTCGATCTCCAGATTCTCCAGCATGCCGAGCACTTCGATCGAGTTGCGCGACCAGATGGTGAAGCTGACATCCGGGTGCTGCGCCCGGTAGGGCGTGGTGAGAAAAGACACCATGGCCAGCGCCGTCGGGATCGCGGCGATGCGGATATGGCCGGCGAGGCCGTGCTTCAGCGCGTCGATCTCTTGGCGCATGGCCCGCGTGTCGCCCACGATGCGCCGTGCCCAGTCGAGCACGCGCTCGCCTTCCGGCGTGAACCCCCGGAACCGGGAGCCGCGCTCCACCAGAAGCACCCCCAGCATGTCCTCGAGCTGCTTGATCCCGGCCGAAAAGGTCGGCTGGCTCACGCCGCAGGCTTCCGCCGCGTGGCCGAAATGCCGCTCGCGGGAGAGGGCCATGATGAATTCGAGCTTGTCGATCATGCCGTGCTGGAGGCGGGGTCCTGAATGCCCGGAATGGACGGAGTATAGGGATTGTGCTGCGCGGGCGCAGCTTCATCAACGATCCGGAAGCCTAGTGCCCGGCATCATCCTTCTCGACCCGGAAGCTCTTGTGGCAGGCTTTGCAGGCGTCGACGACCCCCTTGAACGTGTCCCTCCAGCCGTCCGCGCCGCCCTCGAGGGCCGCGACGAGGTCCGTGGCAGCCACCCCGAGTGCCTCGGACTCGCGCGTAAACTTGTCCCATTGGGTCCAGATCTCGGGCTTGGCCTCGCTCGGGTGACCGTCCGTGCCCTCGGGGAAGAGATCGGGAATCTCCTTGGCGGTCGCCTCGATGTCCCGCGCGGCCACGGCCGCCTTGGCGGCGTCGAAGGGGACGGCGCCCTTGGCCATATCGCCGATGATCTTCATGGCCTCCTTTTGCGTGTCCATCAGGTCCATGCGCTCCTTGACCACGCCGGTGGCCTCCTCATGGGCAAGCGCGAGCGGCGTGAGGGCGAGTAGGGCGAATGGACCCAGCACAGCGAACTTGAAGACCATGGAAACGTTCCTCGTGGTAGTGGCCGATATGATGTCGGTGGGCCGATTTGGCTCGTTCTATCTAACATATGAGGCAGCTTGCCAGGCTCGCGGGCCATCGCAAAATGGTTTACCACCGGCACGGACTCCAGTCCTGCGAAGCCTGGATGGCAGAGATGAGTGCAGCGAGCATGATCCCGTCCCGCGCCCTGGTCGCCGATATCGGCGGCACCAATGCCCGCTTCGCGGTGGCCGACCTCGTCACCCTCGAGCTCGACGCCGTGGGAAGCTTCCCGCGTGCGGACTACCCATCCCTGACCGAGGCGATGGTCCATTATCTGGGCACGCTCGCCGAGCCCATCGTCCATGCGGCGCTCGCGGTTGCCGCGCCGGTCACGGGCGAGGAGGTCGCGTTCACGAACTCACCCTGGCGTTTCGTAAGCGGCGAGCTTCGCACGGCTGCCAGTCTCGAGACCTTACATGTTTTCAATGACTTCGAGGCGCTTTCCTGGTCGCTGCCACACCTTGGGGCCAACGAGCTGCACCAGATCGGTGGCGAGGCGCCGGTCCCTTACGCCACCAAGGTCGTACTCGGCCCCGGCACGGGGCTCGGCGTCGCGGGACTCGCCTGGTCCGGTACGGGTTGGATCGCGTTGCCCGGGGAGGGAGGACACCTGACGCTCGGCGCCGAGAACGAGCGGGAGCTTGCGCTCATGGAGCGGCTTCGTGCCGGCCGCGAGCGCCTCTCGGCCGAGCATGCGCTCTCGGGGCCCGGCTTGAGCGACCTGCACCAGGCCGTAGCCGCCTCACATGGCCACAGCGACCCGCCACTCAGTCCTGCCGAGGTGGAGGCGCGGGCGCTCGGCGGTGAGGACGAGATCGCCGAGGAGGCGTTGGATCTGTTCGTCGGCTGGCTTGGCCGCTTTGCCGGCGATGTGGCGCTCGTGATGGGCGCCCGCGGCGGCGTCTATCTCGGCGGCGGCATCGCGCCGAAGCTGTTGCCGCGGCTCCTGGAGGAGGACTTTCGCGAGGCCTTCGAGCGCAAGGGGCGCATGCGGCCCTATGTGGCGCCGATGCCGATCTACGTCATCCTCACCGGGTCCGCTGCGCTCAAAGGCGCTGCGGCGGGACTTCGGGCGAAGCTCGCAAAGTCTTGAAACGATTCAGCCGATGGCCACGGCGACGGCTCGGGCCACATCGGCGATCGCCGCGTTCTGTGCATCGGGAGCGGCGGTCGTCTCCGCGAGATAGACGGCGATCAGCACCGGGGGCCGGCCGGGTGGCCAGGCGATGCCCACGTCATTGGCGGTGGCGCTGTTGCAGGTGCCGGTCTTGTCGCCCACCCGCCAGTCCGCGGGCATGCCCGCGCGCAGACGCAAGTCGCCCGTCTTGTTCGCGATCAGCCACGCGGTGAGCTGGTCGCGCGAGCGTGCCGTGAGCGCGTCTCCGGCGAGCAGCACATCAAGATCGGCTGCCATTGCCGACGGAGTCGTCGTATCGCGCGGATCCCCCGGCGCTGCCTCGTTGAGGTCGGTCTCGATACGGTCGAGACGGGTGGCCTCGTCGCCAAGCGAGCGCACATAGGCGTTGAAGGCTTGAGGCCCGCCGATCGCCTCCAGCATGAGATTGCCGGCCGTGTTATCGCTGAGCGTGATCGCCGCGTCGCAGA